>PAQU01000062.1 GCA_002709395.1 Roseibacillus sp.
GGCAAACCCCAAAAAACAAATTCGTGTTTTTCCCACTCGTTCTCTTCTTCCCTGATGCTCATGGGCAGGACTCTACGGCGTATTTAACACTGCCAATCGTGGAAAGTTTCATGAATTTGAGAAAAATCGTTGGGAATTTCAGGCTCCGTCGCCCCGCTGCTTACTTGTATAGCCCGGCGAGCTGGCTCCGGACCTTCAGCAGGAGTTTCTTGGTGGCAATGATGCCGGCCTCCTCGCTGATTTTTCCTCCCTCATACTCGACACCAACGTGGCCGCGGTAGCCTGCCTCGAGGACTAGCTTGAGGGCCTTCACGTAGTCGGTCCTCGTCTCGTTGCCTTCGGCATCGAAATTGTGGCTCTTGGCGCTGACCCCCTTGGCAAAGGGCATGAGCTCCTTGATTCCGAGATAGCGGTCGTAATTTCCGAAATTACCGAAGTCCGGCAGGGAGCCGCAATTGGGCAGGTCGACGTTCTTGAGGACCTTGGAGAGCCACTTTCCATTGGAAGAGAGTCCGCCATGATTCTCCACGATGACATTGATCCCGTGTTCCTTTCCGAATTCGGAGAGTCCACGCAGGCCCTTGGTGGTATTGTCAGCCTTTTCCTCGTCAGACTTGCCCACCCCGTGGGCATTAACCCTGATTGAATGGCACCCCAGGAACTTGGCAGCCTCCACCCATTTCTTGTGATTATCGATGACCTTCTGTCGTCTGGCTTCTTCTGCTTCTCCAAGGTGTCCCTCCCCGTCGATCATGATAAGCAGGCTTTTCACCCCGAGGTCGTCGCATCGTTTCCTGAGCTCTCCGAGGTAGGACTTGTCCTCTGCCTTGTCCTTGAAGAACTGGTTGACGTATTCCACGGCAGTGATGCCAAATTTTTCCTTGGAAACCCCCGGGAAGTCGAGATTGGTCATTTTCTTTCCAAAAAGGGCCTTGTGGAGAGACCATTCAGCCAGGGAAATCTCGAAGAGTGGTTTTACTTTCTTGTGGTGATCGGCAAGGGCAAGGGCAGGAGCGAGGGACAGTCCGCCCGCGGCGGCACTCTGTTTGAGAAAGAGGCGTCTGGAAGTCATTGGAGGGAAAATAGATCAGGTCGCGCTGGAGGGGAAAGCCTCAAGTATGGGACAAAGAGGTCCGATCCATGCAGGCCAGCGCTTTGGAAGTCACAAGCCCGGGTTCGGGGTGGGGAAGACGGAAATTTTTCAGGAGGAATCAGCAGGTTGCGATTGGGAGAGAGCGGAAAACAGGGTAGCTCTGACTCATGAGCATTACCACCAGGCGTGGAGATGATGGTCGAACCGACCTGATGTATGGCAAGCGGATTTCCAAGGTCGACCCCCGTGTTGAGGCAATAGGGTCTCTTGATGAACTCAATGCGTCTCTTGGGCTGGCCCGGGTTGATTCGGGGAGTGATCTTGATCAATCGATTGATTGCCTGCAGGGCCATCTGGTTGGATTGATGGGAGAGTTGGCGGTCCTGCCTGAAGACAATANGCGTTATGGGGAATCCGGNCATCCCTCCATCGGAAAGGACTCAGTGGAGATGCTGGAGGGCCTCGCGGGCGAGCTTGAGAGCGGGGGGATAACTTTCGACGGATGGGCCCGTCCCGGTGCCCGGGGTAACCGGGTCGGAGCCCAGCTGGATTTTGCCCGGACGATATGCCGGAGGGCAGAACGCCGGGTGCTGGCGCTGGGAGATGAGGTTTCGAACGCGGAGATTCCCCTTTTTCTGAACCGTCTATCCGATCTTCTCTGGCTTCTCGCACGCAAGTTAGAAAGCCAGCCGTGAAGTCGCGTTCCGAAATTTCAGATTTGGAATTTCAAATTGCTGGGGCTGGGCTAACTTGTGGAAGTGATGAAATTTCCCGTGATCCTTCTTTTAGTCGCCCTTGCTGGTTCCGTGGCCTCCGCTGCTCCCAAGGTGCGTTGGCCGCGTGATGTCGTGGAGTGGGAGAAACTCAAGGAGGCAGAAAAGGTCGCCCAGGAAGAGGGTAAGGGCTTTGCCTTTATCTTCATCCCATCGATATGGGATGCAAAAGACGCCGGAGTAGCCCGGTCAATCGATGCAACAAACGATGCTATCAGGGCTCTTAAGTCGTTCTGCCTGATGGTGAAAGGAGACTATCAGGAAGTAGTGGATGCCTCGCGTGGCAAGGATAACGGGGTTCCCAAGGCCCTTATCACCGGCCTGAGTGGAGCAGGGAATACCTATCCCCTGGTCGTGGTTCTCGATGGAGAAATGAAAACATTACTCGGGAAAACCTCCGGGAAGGAAATCAACGAGGAAGGCAGCAAGGTGTTTCGTGAGGCCAAGAAGAAGCACCGCGAGCTGCAGAAGAGCAAGGAGGAGTAGCCGCTGCCGGGCATGGTAGTCGAGTTCGCCCGGGAAACGATTATCACCGGAGACTAGAGAATGTCGCCAGGCTGGTAGGTGGCGGCTTCGGGATGACGCTCGGTCAGGCTTGTGACCGCTTCGATGAATGCATCGACCTGGGCGGTTGCTGCCCCGGTGTTGTTCTGCCCCTTCTCAAAGACCTCCTGCAACTGCTCCCGGGGAACAGGAACGCGCTCGTCTGCGGCGAGGCGGTCGAGCAGGTCGTTCTGGGAAATTGCTCCCTCCCGGAGTTCCCGCGCCACCGCCAGGGCATGTTCCTTGATGGCGGCATGTGCGGTTTCACGTCCTGCCCCGGCCTTGACTGCTGCCATCAGAAAGGAAGTGCTGAGGAGGAAGGGCATGTAGCGATCGTTTTCCCTGCCGATGGTACCGGTGAAAATCTGCATCTGGTTCAGGATGGTCAGGAAAGTTTCGAAGAGTCCATCCGCGGCAAAGAATGCGTCGGGCAGCATGACACGTCGTACTACGGAGCAGGAGACGTCTCCTTCGTTCCACTGGGTGCCACTCAGTCCCGCTCCCATTGCGAGATAGCCCTTCAGGATGACGTGGAAGCCGTTTACCCGTTCGCAGGATCGGGCATTCATCTTGTGAGGCATGGCGCTGGAACCGGTTTGCCCCTTGGCGAATCCCTCTGAGGCCAGTTCGTGTCCTGCCATCAGGCGCAGGGTGGTGCACATCGAGGATGGGGCGGAGGCGAGTTCGGTCAGCGCCGAGACCGTTCGCAGGTCCAGAGACCTTGGATAAACCTGACCCACACAAACCCAGTCGCCCGGCAGACCGAGATGGGACGCCACTCCCTCTTCAAGTTGCCTGACCTTGCTGATGTCACCCTCGAAAAGAGAGAGCTGGTCCATCTGTGTTCCCACCGCTCCCTTCAGTCCCCGTACTGGATAGCTCTCGACCAGATGCTCAAGGCTTTTCAGGGAGTCGAGGAGTTCCTCGCCGGACATGGCAAGGCGCTTGCCGACAGTGGTCGGCTGGGCTGCCACGTTGTGGGTTCGGCCTGCGATGATCAGGTCTCTCCATTCGTCAACCCGCCTCGCGAGGGCCGCAAGGGTGGCGACCGCCTTGTCGTGGATGATGCGCAGGGAGGAGAAGACTTGGAGTTGCTCGACATTCTCGGTGAGGTCCCGTGAAGTCATGCCCTTGTGAATTTCCTGGTGGCCGGCAAGGTCATTGAATTCCTCAAGCCGGGCCTTCACATCGTGGCGGGAGATCCGCTCCCGTTCCTGGATGGAGTCGAGGTTGACCTCTTTCCGGACCTTTTCGTAATCAGCAATNGCCTCTTCGGGGATGGGAAGGCCGAGTTCGCGCTGGGCCTTCATGACCGCGATCCAGAAGTCCCGCTCCAGCACGATACGGCCCTCTGCGGACCAGATCTCCCTCATGGCCGGGGAAGCATAACGATCAGCGAGGACGTTGGGAATCATGACAGGAAAGAGAGTTAGCTGAATGCAGCCCTGGTAGCAAGCCGCAGGAGGTGCTCACGAGGCATGATAACCGGCCTGTGTCGATGAAGGGAGCAGTGACATGTGAGTTGGGAGAACTGTCTCAGGGAAAGAGGTAGCCCTTGCGCGTAATGCGAAAACCTCCACCGTGCAGCCCATCCAGGAACCACACCCCATCCAGTTCCTGGCCTTCCCCAAGGACCACCCCGCGGAGCTGGAAGCGCCCTCCTGAAAACCGGATTTCCCCTTTCTGGTTTTCCAGCGGCTGGTAGCGGGCTCTCCCGGAGAACTCCTCATTGAGGGTGTGGCTGGCACGTCGACTTGCTTCGTTTGCAGGAGGGTTGCCCCATCGGGAGAGCTGGATCTCAAGCTCAAAGGTTTCCTCCGCATTGAATCCCCGTGGAATGAAGGCCGTTCCCCGGTAGAACATGCGTTCTCCTGCGGTATCCATCGCCAGGTCCATGGCGGCGTTCCTGACCCCAGCGGGAGCCATTTGCGGGTTGGAAGCACAGGAGTTCAGCAGCAGGAAGGGGCAGGCAATTGCCAGCAGGATTTTCTTTGACGCAAGTAACATCTCTCAGGGGCCTCCGGGGTCAGCTTTCCGTGAGGACTTCCTCCAGTTGCTGAATGAGCTTATTCCGCAGGGGCCGGGCTTCCCGGGTGAGCAGGCGTTGCTCCTCCTCGTAGCTGCTGCGACCCTCGGTGGTCTCGACGGGAATCGGTTCATACCCGAACCCGGTGAGGTCATAGGGGCTGGCACGCATGTCGATTTCACGCGCTTTCAGGGCGAGATGGAAACATTGCCAGAGAAGATCACTTGAGATCCATGGCAGTGCCTTGGCTGCCCACTTGTAGAGATCCATGTTTGCGTGGATGCATCCTGGTTGTTCGTTTTCCTCACGGGCCAGCAGCTCCGGTTGGAGACGGTTGAGTTTCTGTGCTCCCGGTGCGAAGAAGCGGAAGGCGTCGAAATGGCTGCAGCAGAGTGGCCGGGCCCGCACCAGAGCGTCGATCTCTTCCTGGGGCAGACGCAGAGGAACGGTCTTTTCGTGGCGGACCATCATTCCCTGGTACACCATGGCCCATTCATGCAGTCCGTGGCAGGCGAAGTTTGGTGGACGTGACTGGGTGGCGCGAAGAAGACTCAGGGTAAACTGCAGGCGCTCCCGGGACTTTGCATCCAGTCGGGCCGGATCGACAGAACAGGATCCTTCCTCGAAGCGATAATACCTTTTCTGAAACATGTCCCGGGCTTCCGGGCAGTCCTCCAGAAGCACCCCGAGACCCGGATGCCAGCGTTCCAGTTTGCCGAGCGAGAGCCGGTAATAAGTGTGCAGGAAATCGTGAACCGGATGCTTTACGCCCCGTGCCCTCCGGTCCCGGGTAGGCTGGGTCCAGGCACGGGCCCGGGAGCGATGACCGGATGCGGCCTCAAGCCAGTCCTCTCTTGCGAGGGTGGGAGGGGCAAGGGTGCTCATTTCCCGGGGTTTTTCCCGATGGAGACCAGGGCCTCCCCGAACTTTTCACCGAGGTCGAGGTAGCCCGCGGTGTCGTAGTGCCACGGGTCGGAGTTCTTGTAGGAATCGGTCGAGGTGACGAGGGCGGCATGGTTGTCTCCCCGGACAAAGGAAGCCTGTGCTTCCCGGACGATTCCCCCGAATTTCCAGACCTTCCAGTCGGTGATGCGGCCAATCACGACCGGGGTCTCCCCGGCACTGGTTCCGCCCAGGTCCCTGCGGATGAGATTCATGAGCCGGCTCAGATTGGCCTCGTAGCGACTGGCCACTTCCTCGGTGCCTGCGTCACTTTCTCCCTGCATCCAGAAGATCCCGGAGGGAATGAGGGTGTCCTTCTCTCCGTCATTATCCAGGTCCTTGTCGGCAAGGGCATTCCGCAGGGTGGCCTGAAAGTGATCATACTGGTTGATCCCCTTGCCTTCACCTTTGCCGCCGTTCCATTCGGGGTCCCAGGCTCCGAATCGTTTCTGGGCTTCCGCCTTTGAATCGATGGCAGTGCCACCGCGTGAATACTTGATGAACGCGATATGGGCATCGGGGTGATGTTTTTTCAGAGTATGGGCGAGGGTGAGTTCCAGTCCGAAACGGTCTGAATAGGTGTGCTTGGAACCGTCGGACTTGAAGTTACGGCCGTGTCCCGGCTTAAGGGGCATCCACGCACCGCGACCATCCGGTTTCTGGCCATCGAGGCCCATGTTGCCATGGAAGATGTAGACGCCCTCGTAGCCCTTGCCCGCCTTCAGGTCTGCAGGGAGTTCAGCAACCTTGCCGTAGCCGTCCATATTGGACTGTCCGCCGAGGTAGTAGAGTCGGAATTCCTTTGCCGATGCGGGAATACCCGCCACGAACAGGGTCAGGAGAGCCAGGAGAGTGGTTTTACGCATGTCTGTTCTGTAGCAGATGGAGGGTTCCTGTCGATGCCTGCGGTGGTTTCTGATGGAAGTCAGAGGTCTACCAGCCGCTGTCGGTCATAGAAGGCCTTCCGCCAGCGGGTAATCAGCACCTCCTCGAACAGGCCCGCAGCGTGGAAAGGGTCATTCTGGACAAATTCCTCGGCGGCTTCACGGGACTCCAAGTCGACGAGCAGGATCCCTCCATGAGCCGTGGTCGCTTCATCATCCAGCATCGCGCCAGCGGCAAGCAGCACGTTCTTATGTTCATCGAGGTAGGCCTTGTGGGCGGTCTGGTGGGCTTCCCTGACTCCTGCGGAACCGGGCTTGTCCCTGGTGATAATGGCGAACGGCATGGCTTTCTTCGTGGGTTACTGGTTCCCAGATCATCGGGTGGCAGAGCCTGGGTTCCTCAAATTTGCTAGAGTGGGGGCTGGTCAACCCCGATCTGCTCAAAGATGCCCCGGGGGGCCCCCCCGGGAATCGGATCCGGGCGGATCTCATGAAGACCCAGATCGTCGACAAGGTAATAGAAGAAGTGCGCGGGAATGGTGACCTTCCGGCCGGTGGCAGGATAGGAATCGAATCCCGGGAAGGCGAGAGCCCCGGTGTGGGTGCCACCCTGACGCCACTTGACCCCGATCGCTCCCTCCTCGGTGAGCACAGGAGGATCGTTGTCGTATGTCCAGTCGGGGAACCCTTGGTAAAGAGCTGAAAGGAAGGAGAGGATTTCACTGCATTCCATGGTGCGGGCGGGAGTGACAAACCTGATGTCCCGGGCAAAGCTGCCCTCGATCTTCCCGAGGTCATGGTTCCGAAGCCCATCCATGTAGAGAGCGAGCGGGGAGGGGATTTCAATTGGGGTGGTCATTTTGATGACTCCTGGTCCAAGCCCAGTTCTTTTGTGGTCCAGGGTGAAGTCCGTCCGGTGATTTCGGATCGGATGGTGGCTACCGTCCCGGCGCGGACTTCCTCCGCCATGTTTCCCCAGGCTCCACGTGTGTAGTTCAGGACATCTGCGATCTGCTGGTCGGTAAGGAGACCCCCATGGCCTGGCATCATGCCGTTGTAATACTTGCCACCTGCGTGGAGTGGGCCCTGCAGTCCCTTCAGGATAATCCTCGTGGGTAGATCCACGGGTCCCAGAAGATTCCTGGAGCCGACGAGGGGCGGAAAGGCTCCGGGCAGCCCCTTGCCATCGGGTTGGTGGCAGGCCACGCAGGCAAGGTAGACCTGCTCGCCGCGTTGTGCGCTGGGGGAGAGGGGGACTTGTGGAGGGGGAGGCTGGGGAGCGGTTGCGGTCTTGGTGACTCGTCTCGCGAGAGTAGAGTCGGATTGCAGGGCAAGAACCCGCAGTCCGTCCGAGATCGTTTCCGGATGTTCTTCAATCCGTTGCAGGGTGTTCGCGACAATCCTGCCAAGAAGGCCCTCAAGTTTACGTTCCTTTTTCTCTTCAAGGAGGGCCCGGAGAAATCCTTCCGGGTGGCGGATGATAGCGAGGCGGATGGCGTCTGCGAGGTGGTCGTTCCGATCGAGGGAGGGATCGGAAGTGACGAGTTGCAGCAGGTCCTTGCCGACCCGGGGGTCAGGAATGGCTTCAACCAGCCGAAGGGCCGCTGCCTTGCGATCCATGGGGTGGCGCCCGGTATCGCGCGTACGACGGAGGTTGAGCTCGATGGCTTCCGACGGCTCCCGGCTTGCGGGTGCTTGCAACCGTTGCTCTTTTACGCCGCCGGAGCCGAGGCGATGAGCGATAGCAGCGGCTTGGACAGGACCGATCTTACGGTGCGCGGCGGCGGCCATGAGATGAAAGCGAGTGCGGGCCGATGAGGTCTCCAAGGCCGCGGCGACAAGGGCCTGGGAATCAAGCTTTTCGGCGAGGATCCTCTGGGCGGTGAGTCGCCAGAAAAGATTCGGGTGCTTCAATGCTGCCAGGGCACCCTTTATCGTCGTCACGTCGGGGTAGGAGTCATCCCGCGTCCCCCCGGGGTAAATGCGGTAGATGCGGCCGTGTTCCCGGTCGCGGTCATCAGACTGGAGCGCGTTTCCCGCCCCCTTTTTGAAATGTCCCCGGTAGGGGTTGTGATTGCAGATCGGATTGTACCAATCCGCCATCCACACCGCGCCATCCGGCCCGGTTTCGGCAGCCACCGGGGCAGACCAGGCATCTGCCGAGGCGTAGAGATTGTGCTCGAATCCCGTGGTTTCAAAGCGATCACCCCGTCTCTCAATAACTGGAGCCGAGACGAGGTGCATGGGTGGCTCACAGACCAGGACTCTCCTGTTCCACCACTGCCGGGGAAACCTGCGACTCGTATAGACGGCATGACCTGCGGCGGAAGAATGCTGCTCCTTGGGACTGTTCTGGAAGTAGTCCGATGTGATGGGAGCGAGCAATTCCGGACCATCGGCCCTTGCCACCTTCTGCCCCTTCCGGCCTACCGCCTCGAAGTAGCGATTTGGAATGGAGCAGTACCAGCTTGCATTCCCGTTGGCGGTGGAACCCACGAGGTCCCCTTGCTCGGTGAATCCGAGGCCCCAGGTATTGTTGCTGGTGTCCTGCAGGATTTCGAAGTCGGAGCCATCGGGAAGAAAGCGGAAGACCGCCTGGGAGGACTTGTGACGTTTCCCTCTCACGGTGACATCGAGACCGCTGTATCCCACCGTGGCATAGATCCATCCGTCGAACCCATGACGCAGGTTGGAGACGCAGGCATGGGTGTCGCGCAAGCCGATCCCTGACCAGAGTACGTCCTTCCGATCTGCCCTCTTGTCACCATCCGTGTCCCGGAGCAGGACCATGTTTGGACCGTCGGTAGCAATTGCCCCCCCGGTCACCGGCAGGACGGAGGTACAGATGTTGAGCCCTTCTGCGAAAATGGTTACCGCGTCAGCCCGGCCATCACGATCGCGGTCTTCCAGGATCTTGATCCGGTCCTGTGGGTTTTCGGTTCCGATCTTGTGGGGGTAATCAAAGGCCTCCACGACCCATAGCCTCCCGAGGTGGTCCCAGTTCATGGCAATGGGATTCACCACGGTGGGTTCGGCGGCAAAGAGACTGATCTCAAAGCCCGGTGGAACCTGGGCGAGTTTCAGGGAGTCCCCGGGGGTGAGGGGATTCTGGATCTGATTGAGAGGGCCGACCGGGTTTTCGGGGTCTCTTGGTGCGGCCGCCTGACGGTAGCTGAGCCTGGGAAGATCTCCCGGAGCAAGCCAGCTTATGCGGTCATCCCGGGCGGTCCAGCGAATGGCCCGGTGGATGAGATCGTGATATTCGGGCAGGTCCCAGCAGCGGTGGTCATGGCCGCTGGCAGTGTAGAAGACCCGCCCCTTCCCGTAGGTCTTGACCCAGGTCCAGGGCTCGTCATCCCGTTTCTGGAGAATGATACGGTCCTTCCCGTGACGTTTATGCTCGTAGGTTTCGTCCCAGCATTCGAATCCCTCCCAGCCTTTCATAACCGGGTGGTCCTGGTTCACAATACGAGCCCGGAACACGCCTTTTCCATGGGACTTGAACTGGGCTCCGAGGAGGTCGACATATTCGGGAAAATCGGATTCCCGGAAACAGGCCGCCGCACAGTGCAGCAGGACACACCCACCTCCCCGGCGGGCAAAATTGAGAAGAGCCTGCCCCTGGGTCTTGACGTCCAACTTATAGAGATTGGCGAAGATGAGCAGGACGTCATACCGGGCGAGGTTCTCTTCGGTGAGGGCCTCGACGGAATGAGCATAGGTGATATTGACGGCCTTCGGGCCCAGGGCCTTGCGCAGGACGCGGAAACGGGTCGGGGGGTCATGATTGAAGAGATTCTTGCTGCCGAGGAAGAGAACCTCGACCCGACGCGGTGGTTCCTCTCCGCCTTCTTCCCCGTGGGTGCTGGTAACGAACCCCTTCAGGAGCACTCCGGCGCAAAGTAACGACAGGGCGAGCGGGAGGATACGGGCAGGTTTCACGGGGCAGCTCATGAGGTGGCCCGGTGGGCCTGCTCCTTATAGGGGGTCGGACTTGCGGGCGCCAGCTCATCTCGAGCAGAAAGCGGTGACTTCCGGTAGGCCTGTGATATGGACCTCAGCATGCAAATGCTTCTGGTAGCCTTCATTGCCTGTCTTCTCGCGGCAATCCTTCCTGCCGAGGAATCGTGGCCGCAGTTTCGTGGCCCCGGTGGTTCGGCGACAGCTCCCAAGGGAGCCAGGATTCCCGTGGAATGGGGTGAGGACAAGAACCTGAAGTGGAAGACCGCGATCCCCGGGCCGGGATCATCCAGTCCGGTCTTCACTGGAAATCGCCTTTTTGTGACCTGTTATACCGGATACGGAACGAGCCCTGAGGAAGTGGGATCGGCCAGGGACCTGGGGCGTCAGTTGCTCTGCCTCGATCGCAGCGACGGCAGGATCCTGTGGAAGAAGTCCATTGAACTGGCCAATCCGGAGGATCCCTACCGGGGCTATCTGATGGAGCATGGCTATGCCAGCAGCACCCCGGTGACGGATGGCAGGAACGTCTATGTCTTCACGGGAAAGTCTGGTTTACATGCTTTCACGGTGGAGGGTAAGAGGCTCTGGACGAAGGGCGTGGGGAAGAAGTCCAGCAACCGGCGCTGGGGGTCGGCTGCCAGTCCGGTGCTCTACCGGGACCTGGTCATCATCAATGCGGCGGATGAGGCTCGCCAGCTCATCGCCTTCGACAAGAAGAGCGGGGAGGAGAAGTGGCGCTACGGGTCGGGGGAACTGGAACTCGCCTTTGCCACGCCGCAGTTTCTCGTGTCGGAGGATGGAAGCGACGAGATGGTGCTGTCCATTCCGCATGAACTGTTTGCCCTCGATCCAGCCACTGGCCAGCGCAAGTGGCTGGCCCGCACCGAGGTGCCGGGGAATGTGTCCCCCTCGGTTGTCATCACGAAGGACATGATCTGTGCCTTCGGGGGATACCCACGTAAGATGAGCATCGGATTAAAGCGTGGAGGGAGTGGTGATGTCACCGACAACCTGCGGTGGGACAGCAAGGTCACCACCTATGTGCCAACCCCGCTGGCCTACGGGGATCATCTCTACTGGGTGAACGACTCTGCGGAGGCGATCTGCATGGAGATTACCTCCGGCAAGGTTGTCTCCAAGAGGACGGTGGAAGGGCTGGCGCGGTCCAGAAGATTCAGCTTTTATGCCTCGATGGTGCGGGCAGGAGACAGGCTCTATGCGGTCAGCCGTCATAACGGGACCTTTGTCTTCGAGGCCAATCAGGAGATGAAGCAGATTGCGCAGAACCGCTTCGAGGATCGTTCCGATTTCAGCGGGACTCCCGCCCTGGCGAAGGACGCGATCTACCTGCGGTCCGGGAAATTCATCTACTGTATCGGGGAATAGAATTCCCGGTGCGCTTTCAGGGGCTGACGGCCCTTCCAGGTTTCCAGCGCCGGAGGCTCAATCTGACGGGAATGGCTATCAGGAGGGCCAGCAAAATGAGCAGGAGCACCCTTCTGGAACCGGATTCGGGGAGGGCGCCGGGGGCAGGGCTCTTCTCGGCAGCTTGCCGGAGATAGGCTTGGAGCTGGAGGAGGCTGGCCTGGTCCAGGCCGGGGGGAGGATCTGAAATGATCGGGACGATGGCTTCAGCGAGGTCCCATTGTTCCCAGGCCATGAGGTCTGTCACGATTCCCGTGGCCATTGCGGGATGCCGTTCGAGGATTTTCTGGTAGGCCTGTGTGATCCGGGGACGCAGATACTGGTGCCCCCGGTTCCCATGGACTGAAAGGGCGAGGGAGAGGGCACGAATCTCGGCGGCGTCCCTCGCAGGACCGGAGAGGTAGTTGCCTTGCAGGAAATCGAAAGCCGCATCCGAGTCGAACTCGATCCACCCCGTCAGCCAGGCCGCGAGGTGCAGGTTGCGCCCGGCTTCCGCAGCGGCCCTCACCTTGCCAGCGATGAGCTGGTGATCGATGTCCTCGTCGCTCTGGGCCAGCAGCAGGATATAGAGGGGATGCCAGTCAGTCAGACGGGAATTCTGTAGGGAGGACCGCAGCTCTTCCGGGGAAAGGGCCCCGGAGAATCCCCGGATTTGGTCGTAGGGTGCCCTCGCCACCTCAAGGTGGGCGAGGGCGCGAACCTGCTGGTCGCGGTGGCCAAGATACTCCGCAAAAAAGGAGGCTCGCTCCTTCGGCTTGGCCTTCCACTGCTGCCCACGTTTCAGGATCTCATCCACCAGCGGGGTAAAGGCGATATCCGCATCCCCGACCCGGGCCCACTCAGGCTGGGAGCGCCCCTCGCGGGAGCCGTAGGCACAGATGACTTCCCGGTTCCGGTTCGGGGAAGGGGCTGGCTGGAGAGGCCCCTCAAGGAAGAACTCACGCTCCACCCCCGAGGCGTCTCCCTTCAGGACCTTTACGATCCGGAGCCAGTAAGGGGCTCCGGGATCCTCCCGGGCGATGACGACAAGATCCGAGTCCAGGAGGTAATCGGCAGAAGAGGTGGTGGGGATCGGAAGGCAGATAAGGCACCCGTGGGACCGGGACCCTGCGCCCAGCAGGAGAGCGGCGAGCACCAGCAAGCCCATTCTGGCCAGGGCTGTGCGCTTGCGGTTCATGAGCGGAAGGCATCTACCCGGCCTTGCGCAGGGAACTTAGATATTCAACCAGGTCAGCCAGTTCGGCAGGCGTCATCAACTGGTGAAGTCCCTGGTACATCAGGGACTGTTTCATCTTGGTCCGGGTCTCGATGTCTTCCTTGGCAACGGTTTGCTTGGCCCCGCCGATCATGGTGATGTTGAGGTTCTCCTCGGTCTCCTCAATGATCCCGACCAGCTTGGCCTTGTTCTTGAGGACCACCTCCCAGCCCTCGAATCCCATGCTGATGCCGGCATCCGGCTGCAGGATGGCCAGGTAGAGGGCCTTGCGGTCCAGCTTGTCACCGATCTCCGAGAGTCCCGGACCGAAGTTGATCCCCACTCCACCGGCCTGGTGGCAGACCAGACAGGTCTTGGTGGCGAAGAGCTGCTTTCCCCTGGCGGGATCCCCCTTGAGCTTGAGTAGTTCGCTGATGGAAGGGTAATCCGCCCCGCCGACAGCAAAGAGGGTCTTGGCCTCCTTCCGGATCTCCGGGTCGCGGGACAGCATGAGGATTTCAGAAGCGGTCTGGCGCAGATCCTTGTCGAGGTCACCGGCCTTGACGGTGGCCAGGAGGCGGGACTGTTTTTCCGGGTCCTTTCCGTAGAGAGCAGAAAGTGCAGCGGAGCGTATCGCCACGGGCCGGGCCGAATCGGCGATGACTCCGGGCAGTTCGTTCATCAGGGCCGCATCCCCGGAATGCGAAATGGCCTGAGCCGCCCTTGCCGCGGCGGTCTCATCCTTTCCTTTCAGCGTGCTGGCGAGGAGTTCCCCTTTCCCGAGAGTAACCAGCAATGATGCCGCCTCGGCTCCCGCCGGGGAGTCTACTTGTTCGAGGGCCAGCCGGAGAACCCCGGGAGCCTCGTCCCGCAGCTCGAAGCGTTCGACGAGGTCGAGGTATCGTTCCCCGGCCCAGTTGTTCTTCAGGTAGCGTTCGACCGCTCCCTGCGCCTTGGTTGATCCTGCCAGGTCGAATCCCTCGATCCTGAGGATCGTTTCCACGATCAGGGCGTCCCTTGACTCGTCGCCAAGGGCCGTGAGGGGGAGGGCAAGAAGCATGGCTCCCGCCACCAGGGTGGCGGCACAGCGACGGGAAGCAGGCATGGAACAATCAGGCAATTCCCGGACCCTAGAGGTCGAGGAGACTTTCGAGGGCCTTGTTCTTCTCCTCCCCCTTGTGGAAATCGAAGGAGCGCATGTAGCGTGGAGAGGCGTGATCCTTGAGGGACTTGTCCTTGATGATCCGGGCAAGATATTCCGGGGCCTGCTTGGAGCGAACCCGCCACACGATGTCGCGGCCCCCGTCCGACTTCCAGTTCTTGCCAGCCTTGGCGAGCCAGGCTGCAAATCGTCCATCGGCATGAAGGTCGGAGCCAATCCCGAGGGCCTCGAGATACCAGCGATCCTCCCCGGTGTGTTGAAGGGCAAGTTCAGCCCAGAGGTCGTTGGCTGCTTTTGACCCGTCAAAGCGCAGGGCGATACTGGCTTCCCGGCGCACAGCGGCGGATTTGTCCTTGAGCACTTTCTTCACGGTGTCGATCAGGTTGAGCTCAAGCTGGCGCGCCAGCCGGATACCTGTGATCCTGATATCAGGATCTGCGTCGGCGAGGGCAGCGTTGACCACGCCCTGGCCTTTCCCCTCCATCTTGCCGAGGGCCCAGAGAGCCCGGGCCCGGTGACGGGGGTTGTCGCCCTTCCAGAGCGCTTCGAGGGCGGGGACGGCCTTGGCTCCCATCTCGTGAAGGGCGTTCCAGGCGAGATAGCGTGCTTCCCCATTCGGATTGGTCAGGGCCTCGGCCGCTCCCTCCGCGGTGCTGAGGTCGATCTTGGGCACGCTGTACTTGGAACCCGGGGTTGCCACCCGGAAGATCCGTCCTCCGTCAAGGTCCCGCATCCCGTGGCCACCCACGCCCGGGTCATACCAGTCGGCCACAAAGAGCGATCCGTCGGGAGCGACACAGACATCGGAGGGGCGGAACCACTTGTCGCGGGCTCCATAGAGGATATTCACCATTTCAGCTGAGTAGCCGGCTCCGTCGGTTTTCACCGGGTAGGCCCGGGTCACATTCGGTCCCGCATCACAGTGGATGACCTGGTTCTGGAATCCCGCGGGAAGCAGGGACCCTTCATAGACCACGATGCCGGTGGGGGAGCCCTGTCCGGTCTGGAGGAGATTGGGGACAACCCCCGGGTCGTTCAGATGCCAGTGGCGCAGGGGGATCTCCTTTTCGATATTGGTGCGCTTGTCGCGCCATCCCTTGCCGGTGAATTCGTCGCGGAACCCATAGTTGCCGAACTCCATCACGAAGTTGATCCGCACCGCCTTGTTTCCATCGTCATCATTGTCGCTCTGCCAGACCGTTCCGAAGGAATCCACGCAGAGCTCCCAGTTGTTACGGAAGTTCCATCCCAGGGTTTCCACGTTGGACCCGTCCATGTCACAGCGGAACGCCATGCCCTGCTGGTAGGGCTGGCGGCTGGCCTTCACCTCGTTGCCGGCCTTGTCAGT
>PAQU01000063.1 GCA_002709395.1 Roseibacillus sp.
CGAGCGAAGGAGAATGGGTGCGCGTGATCGGAAGAAGTGGAGCTTGCCACGGCATGTCTGTACAGTCGAATTCCGCTCCAGGATGATGCCGAGGATATTTCACGTCCTGTATCACTTGAGGCTGTGCCCAGCCTCGCTGATACTGGGCAATCTCTCGATCTGGGAGGCGAGGAGGAGTCGGCTCCCTCAGGGGAAAGCGAACCGGCCCCGGGACCTGCCCCTATCGATTCAGAGTCTCTCGAAGAGATTCAAGCCTCCGCCCAGTCCAAGAGACCACAGGACGAACTGGCCCTTGATGGTGGGCCGAAAGGGAGGTTCCAAGGAGAGGAACCTAATCTCATCGAAGGGGAAGATCTTGATATTCCGCCCTTCCTCCGCAAAAAAAAGTAGGGTTCCTGCGGTTTTGAGACGGGAGTCAGGGAGGGGTTCATGATCTTTCGAACCGGTGGGAGGAGAGGTATATGCGTGTAGACGAGTTCGTGGCCTTTTCCAATTCGCAGACCCGCAATAGCCCCCTGGCTCTGGCGTGTGCGTCGGGTTGATGTCCCTGGCGGTACTCTCTGCTCCGGGTAGAAGAGGAAGGTCAGGAAGAAAAGTCTGCGAAGGAGAATTCGGGAGTCGGGGGCGAATGGAAGGTTATTTGGTCATTCCGGTGCTTGCATTTAAGGCAGAAATACGGAGTCTCCCCGCTTCCCGCAGCAAGGCCTTGACGAGCCGCCGTGGGAGGCACTCCTCGCCAATGGTCCCATGACTGAGCACATCCGCAACATCGCTATTATTGCCCATGTTGACCACGGGAAGACTACCTTGGTTGATGAATTGTTGAAGGCTGGGGGAGCAGTGGAGGCCCACCAGCAGCTTGAGGAGCGTGCCATGGACTCGATGGACCTTGAACGGGAAAAGGGGATCACCATCAAGTCGAAGAACACTGCGGTTAAGTGGGGAGATAAGACTATCAATATCGTGGATACCCCTGGTCATGCGGACTTCGGTGGAGAGGTCGAGCGGGTGATGCGAATGGTGGACGGGGTTCTTCTGGTGGTTGATGCTTTTGAAGGTCCCCAGGCCCAAACGCGGTTTGTCCTGCGCAAGGCGCTGGCAGAGGGAATTCTTCCCATCCTTGTGATCAACAAGATTGACCGGGAGTCCGCAGATCCCCTGGGAGTCCAGGACCAGGTCCTTGAGTTGCTGCTTGAGCTGGGGGCGACGGAGGAACAGTTTGAAGCCCCGGTTCTCTATGGAAGTGCCAAGGAAGGATATTTCGTCAAGGATCTCAATGCGGATGAACGTGACAGCGTGGAACCATTGATTGAAGTTATTCTGGACCGGGTGCCTCCTCCTCAGGTTGATGCAAGTGCGCCCTTCCGGATGCTGGTAAGTAATATCGACTGGGACGATTACGTCGGGAGAATTTCCCTTGGACGAGTGGAATCAGGGGAGGTGAGCAAGGGGGATTCTCTCTGGTTGCTGCGCAAGGATGGGAGCAAGGTGCGGAGTACAATTACGAAAGTGTTCGAGTATGCAAGGCTGGGAACCCAAGATGCGGCGGTAGGAGAGGCTGGTAATATCGTTGGGTTGGCGGGGTTTGAGGATGTCGACATTGGTGAAACCCTCGCAGCATCGGAGCAGGCGGAAGCCCTGCCCTTTGTCGCCATCGATCCTCCTACCGTTCAGATGCAGTTTGCGGTGAATGACGGTCCCTTTGCGGGGCGTGATGGAAGGAACGTCACTTCCCGTGCAATCTGGGATCGTCTGCAGAGGGAAGTGAAGACGAATGTCTCCATCGAAGTAGGCGAATCGGGGCAGGCGGGTGTGTTCAACGTGTCCGCCCGGGGAGCCATGCAGATCGCGGTTCTGGTGGAGACCATGCGCCGGGAGGATTATGAGGTCCTGGTTTCCAGACCGACCGTGATTACGCATCATGAGGGGGGAGTTGAGATGGAGCCCTTTGAGACCGTTTACCTTGAGCTTCCTGCGGATGTCACTGGAGGAGTCATCCAGACCCTGGCAAATCGCAAAGGGGTTGTGGAGGTAATGGAACCCCGGGGGAGCATGAGCTACCTTGAAGTAACCATTCCTACTCGCGGGCTTATTGGTTTCGAATTTGAGTTGATGAACCTGACCAGTGGGCACGGGGTGATGTCCCACCTCTTCAAGGAATACCGACCGGTGGTGGGGAAGATCCGCTCCCGTGAGCAGGGTTGCCTCGTCTCCATGTCGACCGGGACGGCGATGGCCTACTCGCTGGAAGGCCTGGAGGAGCGGGGGCGCCTTTTTGTCGAGCCCTCCGATGAGGTCTACGAAGGGCAGATTGTAGGAGAAAATGCACGCTCCGGAGATCTGCCGGTTAACCCCACGAAGAGCAAGAATCTCACCAACCATCGCTCCGCGACGAAGAGTATCGATGAAGGGTTGCGCCCGGCGATCAAGATGAGTCTCGAGCGGGCTATCGAGTATATTGAGCCGGATGAATTCGTGGAGGCCACGCCCAACCTGATTCGCCTGCGGAAACGCATCCTCTGCCCGCATGAGCGGAAGCGAAGCGAGAAGGGGAGTTAGAGCTCTAGGGCTGATATCCCAGCCAGGGACCTAGCCACTTCTCGCAAGCGGCCAGAGTTATACCTTTACGCCTGGCGTAGTCCTCGACCTGATCCTGCTGCAGGGAGTTAATGGCGAAGTAGCGACTCCCCGGGTGCGAAAAGTAGAGGCCGCAAACGGCCGCGCCCGGATGCATGGCCTGCGACTCGGTCAGGGTCACCCCGGTGGCTTCGCTCGCTCCAAGAAGTTCGAAGAGGAGGGGTTTCTCGGTGTGATCGGGTTGGGCGGGATACCCCGGGGCAGGTCGGATACCCTGATAGTTCTCCTTGATCAGTTCCTCGTTGGAGAACTGGTTTGGGTTCTCAATTCCCCATGCGACTCGTGCACGGTGGTGCAGTAACTCCGCAAACGCTTCTGCGCAGCGGTCCGCCAGCGCCTTGACCATGATGGCCCGGTATGGGTCGTGTTCCTTCTCCTCGAGTTCCTGCGCCCATTCGTCAGCTCCATGGATGCCAACGACGAACCCGCCGAGATAATCGGGAACAGAGCGGTCGTCGCTGAGAAAATCAGCGAGAGCGTAGTGCGGCTTGCCGCTACTCTTATCCAATTGCTGGCGAAGGGTGTGCATGCGAACCCTCTCCTCCGAGCGGTCATCGCTGGTCCATGCGATGATGTCGTCACCATCGGAATTAGCGGGAAAAAACCCAAAGATTCCGCGGGCGGTGAATCGTTTCCCGGCAATGATCTGCTCGATGAGATCCCAGGCCTCGGAGTAGAGTCGGGCGGCCTCCCTGGCTTGGTCCGGATTACGGCTCCTGAGTTGCCTGGTCTCTGGATCCCAGACCCCGCGCAGTTCCCAGGCATGAAAGAAGGGAGACCAGTCAATATAGCTGACTAGCTCCCGGATGGATTGGCGTTCGATTGTCCGGGTGCCTGTGAATTCCGGGACCGGAGGAGTGTAGTTATCCCATCCGCCCTCGAAGCGGTTGGAACGGGCCTCGGCCAGCGGAATGGTTTTCCTCCGGTCCCCACCGGAAAAGGAAAGGCGATGTTTCTCATGGCGGGCTTCGTTTGCCGCTATGAATTCGTCACGCTGGTTTTCACTGAGGAGGGAAGTAGTCACCGGAACGGACCGGGAAGCATCGAGCACGTGAACGACCGATCCGGAGTATCCAGGGGCGATCTTGATTGCGGTGTGGGCGGCTGAAGTGGTGGCTCCACCTATGAGAAGCGGGAGGGTGAAGTTCTCACGCTCCATTTCGGAGGCTACATGCATCATTTCATCGAGAGAGGGGGTGATCAGCCCGGAGAGCCCGATGATGTCAGCGCCCACCTCCCGGGCAGTGGCGAGGATCTTCTCACAGGGGACCATCACCCCAAGATCGGTAACTTCGAATCCGTTGCAGGACAATACGACGCCAACGATATTCTTGCCTATATCGTGCACGTCCCCCTTGACCGTGGCCATCACTACCTTGCCAGCGGAACGTTGACCGGGATTGGCCGCCTTTTCCTCTTCCATGAAGGGGGTGAGCCAGGCCACGGCCTTCTTCATGACCCGGGCGGACTTGACTACCTGGGGCAGGAACATCTTTCCGGCGCCAAAGAGATCTCCCACGATCGACATTCCGTCCATGAGGGGTCCCTCGATGACCTTGAGTGGTCGGCCATGCTTGAGGCGGGCCTCCTCAGTGTCAGTTTCGATAAACTCGGTAATTCCCTTGAGCAGCGCATGCTCAAGGCGCTTCTCTACTGGTTGCTCCCGCCACCTGAGATCAACTTCCTGTTCCTTTCCTTTCTGCCCCCTGAACTGCTCGGCAAGCTCCAGGAGCCTGTCGGTGGCATCGCTTCGCCGGTTGAGGATCACATCCTCGACTCCTTCAAGCAGGTCGGACGGAATCTCGTCATAAACCTCAAGCATCCCCGCATTGACAATCCCCATGTCCATTCCGGCACGGGTAGCGTGATACAGGAAGGCCGAGTGCATGGCTTCCCGGACCACGTTGTTGCCCCGAAAGGAGAAGGAGATATTGGAGACCCCCCCGGAAACCCGGGCATGAGGCAGGCTTTCCTTGATCCAGCGGGTTGCTTCGATGAAGTCGACAGCGTAGTTGTCATGTTCCGGGATGCCGGTAGCGACGGTCAGGATGTTAGGGTCGAAGATGATGTCCTCGGGAGGGAAGTGCACCTCGTCGATGAGGATGCGGTAGGCGCGTTTACAGATCCGAACCTTATCTGAATACGTTGCTGCCTGCCCCTGCTCATCAAAGGCCATGACGACTACGGCGGCTCCGTAACGGCGGATTGTACGCGCCTGCTCCCTGAAGCGTTCTTCTCCCTCCTTGAGTGAAATGGAGTTCACGATTCCTTTTCCCTGCAGGCACTTGAGACCGGCCTCGAGAATCTCCCACTTGGAAGAATCAATCATGAACGGGACCCTGGCGACGTCCGGTTCTCCCTGCAGGAGCTGGAGGAAGCGGGTCATCATGGCGACGCCGTCAATGAGGCCCTCGTCGAAGCAGATATCGATTACATTGGCACCATTGCTGACCTGCTGGCGGGCCACTTCGATTGCCTCCTCCAGTTTTCCTTCCTTGATCAGTTTGCGGAAGCGGGGGGACCCAGCCACATTGGTTCGTTCCCCGATCATGAGGAAGTTGGCGTCCGGTCCGTGGACGTAAGCGTCCGTGCCGCTGAGTCGGAGAGGTCGGGTTTCCGGAGTCATCAGCCTCAGGGGAGAAGTAATTCAGGCAGGAAGAGTGCGGGGAGCATGAGGCTTTAGAGCCTCGGAGATTGCTGCGATGTGTTCGGGAGTATTACCGCAGCATCCCCCGGCAATATTAAGCATTCCAGCCTGTGCAAATTCAGCCATGTAAGCAGCCATGTCATCGGGTTCCAGGTCGAAACCGGTGGGAGCAAGTGGATTGGGTAAACCTGCATTCGGGTAACAGGAAGTAAAGCAGTTCGCTGAATCTGCCAGTTCCGCGATGAAGGGGCGCAGGACATCGGGGCCCTCACAGCAGTTCAGCCCGACTGCAAGCGGGTGGACATGCTGCACCGCGATCCAGAAAGCCTCGATGCGCTGGGCGGAGATGAGGGTGGCTCCCCCGCTCCCTACTGCTGCGGAGATGACCAGGGGAAGAGAGACCCCGGTCTCCTCGAAAAGCTTCTGGATGGCGACGAGGGCGGCTTTCGCGTTGAGAGAGTCAAAGATCGTTTCGACGAGGAGAAGATCACATCCCCCTTCGACAAGGGCACGGGCCTGGTGCAGATAGCTGTCGTGAACCTGGTCAAAGGTAACGGGTCGAAAGGACGGGTCGTCGTGATCCGGAGCATTGCTCAGGGAGATGGTAAGGGGGCCGATCGCGCCGGCGACATATCGGCGGATTCCGGTCTCTTCGGTAAGACGATCCGCCTGCTCACGGGCCAGACGGCTGCTTTCCAGGTTCAGGTCCTCCACGAGGGTGCAAAGGAATTCATTCTCGAGGATTTTCTGGAAGAAGTCCGGGTCCTTGCGGCCTCCCTGCTCCCGGGGGTCCTCGACGAAAAACTCAGCCTGTGAGAGGGTGGTGGCCGAGAAGGTATTGGTCTCGATGATGTCCGATCCGGCCTCGAGGAAGCGTTTATGAATATCGCCGATGGTGTCGGGCTGGGTCAGGGAGAGGATGTCTCCGTTATTAAGAAGGTCTTTCGGTGCGTCCGCAAAGCGCTGGCCCCGGGCGCCCTGTTCGTCGAGCCCATATTCGCGGATCGTCGTTCCCATGGCTCCATCGAGAATCGCAATTCGTGAAGTCAGGAGATCCTGCAGATGAACAGTGGAATCCGGTCTCATTCCGGAAAAACGCTAGAGGCTCTGCCGACCAATCGCAATAAACAAATCAACAAATCCCGATATGTTGATATGTAAATGGAGATAAAAGGGGCCTGTTTTCCCGGGAGGAGGGGACTTGGACGGGGCCGGACGGCTCTCTACTTCCGAGGAACGGCGCGTACCGGAGCAACGGAGATCCCGCCGTCGACGAGGATGGTCTGCCCGGTGACGTAGGCACTTGCATCAGAGGCAAGCCAGACCACGGTTCCATCGAGATCACCGGGGGCACCGGGACGATCGAGGGGAATGCGTTCGCGCAGGTAATCGACCCAACCTTCGTCATCATACATGACCTTGTTCTGTTCGGTGCGGAACCAGCCGGGAGCGAGGCAATTTACAGTCAGTCCGTGGGAGCCCCAGTCGTGGGCAAGGCTCATGGTCAATTGCTTCACTCCGCCGCGGCTGGCTCCGTAGGGGGCCAGGCCAGCATAACCAGCGACGCAGGTCACCGATCCCATGTTAATGATACGGCCATACTTACGGGGGATCATGCGGCTGGCGTGAGCCTGAGCGAGGAAGAAGAGGCCCCGGAGGTTGGTTTCAAGGACAAGATTCCAGTCTTCCCAAGTCACCTCGAGAGCTGGCTTGCGTACGTTGCAGCCGGCGTTGTTGACCAGGATGTCGATCTGGCCGGCCTGTTCCCATGCGCGGGAGGTGGCTTCGCTGATGCTTTCCTGCTCGCGGACATCGAGGGCGACGGTCCAAGCCTTGCGTCCGAGCGCTTCGATTTCGGACTTGGTTTCCATGAGGGGACCTTCCCCGGTACGGCTGGAGATGACGAGGTCAGCTCCAGCGCGGGCGAGGGCGAGGGCGAACCCCTTGCCAAGGCCGCGGCTGGCTCCGCTGACAAAAGCGGTCTTTCCAGAGAGATCAAAAGGGGAAGGGGACATGGGAGAAAGGCTGGTGGTAGAGAGAAGGAAGATATTTTATCCGGGGCGGAGGATAACCTTGAGAAGGGGTTCGTCGCCCTCGTGGAGACGGGCAAACCAAGAAGCTCCCTCGGCGAGGGGAACGACGCAGGATGTCAGGGCCCGGACATCGATTTCACCTGCGGCGATGGCAGCGATGGCGTCGGGGTATTCCCCGTTGATGGCGCAGGACCCGAGGATGTCCAGTTCGCGGGTGACGGCCGCCTGGAGGGGAAATTGCACACTCGGCGCGAGGTTGCCGACCAGGCAGATTCGTCCCCCCTTGCGCGCGGCATTGACAGCCAGTTCGACGGTCGGGCTGATTCCAACTACTTCCATGACGACCTCGGGGCCTTCTCCGCCGGTCAGGGCATGAATTTCCTGGAGGATATTCTCCTGATCGGAGCGAAGGGTGGAAGAGGCGCCCAGTTGCCGGGCCAGTTCGAGTCGCTCATCGGCAAGATCGATGGCAATGATATTGGTACACCCGGCTCTCCTGAGGGCCTGTACGACGAGGAGTCCGATCAATCCGGCACCCACCACTACCGCGCTTTCTCCCTTCTCGATTTGCACACGGTTGACAGCGTGAAGGGCAACAGAGACGGGTTCGGCGAAGGCTGCCTCCTCGAAGGGGACTGTCTCGGGGACGCGGTGGCAGATACGGGCGGGGACCAGAACGAAGTCCGCAAAGGCCCCCTGTCGCCGGAAGTCGGGGGTGGAGACTCCCAGGACCTCCCGGTTCTCACAGAGGTTGACGCGTCCTGACCGGCAATAGTCACATTCGCCGCAGTAGATAGTGCTGTCGAAGGTGACCCGGTCTCCCTCCGACCAGTTGGTGACGTTGGAGCCACAGCGTTCGATAGTTCCGGCGGCCTCGTGGCCCATGACCAGCGGGGGGATGCGCCGGCCGCTACTGCCGTCCATCCCGTGAATGTCACTACCGCAGATCCCGCAGGCCCGCACTGCGACCAGGAGATCGTCAGGCCCGGGTTCGGGGACCGGTTTCTCGACGAAGTCGAAAGTTGAAGAGGAAATCAGTTCGAGTGCTTTCATGAACGGGCAGGAGGAGAGCTATTTTCCCCTGAAATCGTAGCAGATGATGCGTGGTGGGGCCTGGGTAAGCAAGTCGTGCTCGTTCTGGGATACATAGAGCAGTCCCTTGTGAAGGGTAGGGAGGGTCCAGCTTGAGCGGGCTGCAAAGAGACGAACCTTCTGGATGATCTCAGCGCCCCGGGGGCTGACCTTCAGTTCGGCCAGGACGCCGTCCTCCCCGAGGCAGAAGACTCGTCCGTCGGCCTGCAGGAGACTGCCCCGGAAAAGTCCGTTGACCCGTCCGCCCTCCCGCCACTGCATGTCGTCCTCCCAGAGAATCTTCCCGGTGGCGGCATTGGCGCACTTGAACTGGGTGTCCGGGATATTGCGTCCGGCGAAACCGTAGAGGTGGCCGTCGATCTGGAGGGGCATCATCCAGTGCATACCAAACCATCGCTCCTTCCAAACCACCCTGGACTTGAGCTTCTGGTCGTATTCCAGGACCACTCCGCCGACCCCGTAGCAGTCTCCGAGGTAGATGCGGTTGTTACCGAGGATGAGAGGAGAGGAAGCGAGGACCGATTCGTATTTGTCAGCCCGCCAGGGAAAGCGGTCGTAGACCTTTCCCGACTTCATATCGATGACGAGCAGTCCGCCATGCGGAGGGCGGCTCTCTCCGGCGGCAGCCACGATCGCGCAATCAATGCCCCGCAGCCTGGTGATGGTGGGGGAGGCGTAGCTTGCGCCCCACTGGTCCTTTACTTCCCAGAGGGTGGAGCCGTCCTTGATGGAGAAGGCTGCCACACAGACACCCTCGCCCTTACCGGCGGCCCGTCCCCCGATGTTCAGGATGATACGATCATTCCAGACCGGGCTGGGACTTGGGCCGTAACCAAAGAAGTAGGTGGGAATGTTATACTCCTTCTGCAGGTTGCGCTTCCAGAGGATGGTCCCGGTCTTGAGGTCCAGGCAGTGAAAGATGCCGGTGACCCCGGTGACATAGATACGCCCCTCGTGGATCACCGGGCTGGAGCGGGGGCCGGGACTGAAGCCGTAGCGATCAAGGTAGGTGACGGGATATTTCACGCGCCAGTGCCGTTTCCCGGTTTCAGGGTCGAGACAGTCGATGGCTTCCTCCCCCGAGCCAATGAGGTTACTGTGGTTCAGTCGATGAAAGTAGATGAGCCTGCCCTCCGCGAAGAGGGGGCTTGAGTAGCCTTCGCCGGTTTCCAGTTCCCAGACTTTTCCGGGTCCGCCAGCAGGCCATTTGCCAAGAAGCCTGGTCTCCTTGGAGGTAGCATTGTCGCGAATTCCAAGAAAACGGGGCCAGTCCTCTACCACCGCTCCCTTGGAGAGGGGCTTGGGATCGGCGTGGAAGGTGAGTTTGAGCTCCTGAGCGTTACCGGAAAGGCCGGAGAGCAAGAGCACAAGCGAGGCGGCGAGGATGGGTCGTGTCATGGCGTTTCGCTTGGCGGGAGCGTCCCACGGGGGCAATGCGGCGTCCAGACACAATGAGCAGGGAGGGGAAACTGATGGTTCTTGGTGAGGATTCACTTGATTTTCCTCCGGAGCCCCCGTAAGCCTCCCGCCCACTGTGAAGGAAACCTCCTCATGCTCGGGTGGCGGAATTGGTAGACGCGCTAGATTAAGGATCTAGTGGGGTAAAACCCGTGGGGGTTCGAGTCCCCCCTCGAGCACTTCCTTTGTTGATTGGAACAGAGTATTGGGAGGGAATGTGGCATGTCGGGCGGTCGCATGAAAGGGGAGGTGCTATCTGCCTCGGTCCTTGTTAGAAAGCGGGGAATGAAATTGTTCCAGATTCTGCTGGGGGGCCTCCTGGTGGTGGCCTGCGGGGAAGAAAATAAGGAGGGTGGTCACGTCGAGAAGACTCCGGTGACGGCCTCGGGTCAGGAGTTACCCGTGACAGGAGCTCCTGAGGAGGCAGGACAGTCCGGCGCCGGGGAGGGTGCGACGGGGGATGTGGCGGACCTTCCTCCCCTGCCTGAGGTTATGACCAAGGAATTCATCATGGCCTTGTGGGCCAAGCCACATGATGAACGGGATGTCATCAAGGGGTTGGAAGCTGACTTTATGCCGGGAGTCTGGAAGTGGGTGCGCAGGATTGGACCGCGTAAGGGAGAGTTGGTCGAGAATTTCGAAGCCTCCTTGATATCGAAGTGGGTCGACCGGCGTTTCGCGGTATCGAAATTTTCTCATGATGGGGGGGTCCAGTATTCGGTGATGACCTATGATTACGAAACGGAGGGTTATCGTTGGTGGGAGTTGCTGCCGGACGGTTTCATCAATGAGTTTTCCGGTAAGCAGTACTGGCGTGAGTTGATGGAATGGAAATCGGTGAGGTTGTCTGAAGAGGGGATGCAGATGCGAATGCGTGATACGATCCGCAGGGAAAAATCAATCAAGGTGATCGTTGAGTTTAAAAGGGAAGGGGAACTGGTGGCTTACGCTGAAGACGAGGGGACCTGGGTCTCCGAGTTGCCGGAGGAACACAGGTCCCCGGTTAAGCAGTAAAGCTACTGGCCGCGTCCCATGAAAATACGCCACCCTGTGAGGGGTGGCGTATCCTGAAATGAGGGTGAGAGGAGGAGGGACCAGTCAATAAGGTGCCGAACCCCGCTCCTTTTTATCAATCTTTGATCAATCGATATATCCTCCGTCCTTGAGCTTCTTGCTCGCGAGGTAATTTCTGCGCAGCAGGGAAATGGCAACGCAGCCTCCACCAACGAGAAGCATTGTGAGGGTGAGTTTTCCGTAAAGCCCCCAATCCAATCCCTCCGTCCACAACTGCCCCAGCGTGATCAGGGTCCATGCAGCGGTGATCGTGACAGCTGTCCGGGCAGCCCATTGCATGTCACCAGTCACGTATTCAGTACGAATCATGGCAATCGCAAAGACGGAGCCGGCGATCAGGGCAAATGAAAAGGAGAGCTTGAGATAGAGCACGTCGTCGAAATCAAATCCCCACAGGCCTGCGAGGGAGATGATGATCCATGCCGCCAGCATCAAGGCGGCGATGATGGACGCATACTTCATGCCTTGTCGCGCTCGAGGATGAATACGAGGGCCTCTCTCTTCCAGAAGAGCAGCATCCTGCGCTGGTCCTTGTCCATGGTGACAACCCGCCAACCCTCGGCCGCATTGGCATTCAGGAATGAGGAGAGCTTGATGGGGTCCACCTTGGATTGGCCCAGGAGAAGGGAGCCCAGTGCTCCCTCCATATAAATTACAGCTTTGTATTCTTTCATGAGACTCGCCCTTGATAGTAAGGTTTTCCGAGGCTTCATCAAGAAAGTTCTCGTCACACTAACAGGAGCTGGATCCCGTTTCGGTGGGGTTATAAAGGAGATCGATGAGGGTAATCCAGATGTCGGTGATGGTCCTGCTGGTGATCGGGTGGTGGTGTCCGAGGTGCCGGATGGACGCGGACTGGGTGGCATACAGACGGAACAGGTGGCAAGGCGCTGCCAAGGACAGCTTTTTGTGTCTTATGCGTCTAAATTATTGGATGGTGCGGCATGTGTGGATTTGTTAGGACTGCGACAGCATGAAGGCATTTTCTGTTTTTATATTATTCGCTGCTGTCTTGAGCGTCGGGTGTGGGGAGAAGGATCAGCCCAAGTCGGATCCCAAGCCCCCGGCCAAGTCGGACCCCAAGCCGGTGACGAATCCGAAGCCTGATTCCACTCCAGAGCCTGCCCCTGCGCCAGAGCCTGCCCCTGCGCCAGAGCCTGCCCCTGCGCCAGAGCCTGCTCCCGCGCCAGAGCCCAAGGAGGATCTTGAGGGTGCGATCCTGAGCAAGGAGCAGGTTGAGCTCGCGTTGGAACAAGCTCTCGACATGAAGGAGGCGTTGGAGTTGCGTGAGGATGGAAGTTATTATGAGAAGGGGAAAGACGCAGCCTTTGAAGGCTGGGTGAAGCAGGTTGCCCTGAATGGGAAAGTGCAGAGCCTGGAGATGATGCAGGGCGGAAAGAAGAATGGGGCTTCCCTGACCTGGCACCAGAACGGGACGCGATCCATGGAGGGGAAGTTCAAGAACAATCAGTCTGACGGGGCTTGGATCGGATGGCATCAGAATGGAGAAAAGGCCGGGGTGCGTAACTATGTGGAAGGTGTACTGCATGGTGAGTTTTTTCATGCTTGGCCGAATGGACAGTCAATGATGGAGGGAAACTACAACAATGGGACTCAGGATGGGGAATGGGTGCGATGGCATGAGAACGGCCAGCAGCAGAGTGAAATCCTTTATGAGGCTGGGAAGATCCTGGGAGCAAGCTATTGGAACAGCAACGGAGATCCGGTGGCTTCGCGACCCGATGGAAGTCCGGCCGCGCCCCTGCGATAAGGTACGGGAAAGAACCCCGGGTCATGGCTGCCAGTGGCAGATAAATGAGGGCTGACCAGTTGGCTCTTCCTCCGTAAAACTCCCCGTGAAATGAGGCTGAGTCCAAAAATCCTGGGATTGGCGGGGCTGCTGTTTCTGGTGGCAGGTGGTTTTGTTTTCTGGCGTGGTGGGACCCAGAACCGTTCCTATGTTTCGGAGGAATCGGGATCGATCAGAACGAGCACCGCGGACGGTGGGGTTAAGGAAGGGGTAGCGCTGGTTGCTACAGGAAGTGACGACTGGAAGGGGTTGGATGATCCAACCAGAGACGGATGGGATACGGAGGTTCTTCATGAGCTTCTGAAGAAAAAGCTGGATGGCCTGTCCAAGGTGGTCGTCAGCGGAGAGGGAGGGGAGGAGGAAGTCCGGGAGTTGGCTGACACAGAGGTCGAGGTCTCCGAGTTGGTTCTTTCTGGTCTCGATCCGATCTGGAGTGCCGGGGGCGTGACTGTGAAGAGGGGGAATCCCGCAGGCGGGGGGGTCTCGCGCCGGGGGTTGGAAGGCTTTGCTTCTGTCGTGCAAATGATCCAGAAGTCCCTCGGAGGCAATGCGGGGACGAGGCGCTGCGTCTTCAAGGTGATTGCCCTTGAGTCCGGGCAGGCCGGGGTGCGGGGTCGGGTTTTGGTGGAGTGTGCGAGAATCGATCAGGGGGGCGTGGTGGAGCAGCATGCTGAGTGGATGACAACCTGGAAGGCAACCGCAGCTGGTGATGATCTGAAGTTGGTGGAAGTGGTACTGGAGCGTTTCGAGCAGAGCGAAGGCAGGAAGCGGATTTTCGCCGATTGCACTGAATCAGTGCTGGGATCGAATGACAGTTACGAGCAGCAGATCCTGAGGGGATATCCCTACTGGTTGAAGCGGATTCAGGATACCCGGCAGATGACCCTGCTGGGAACCCCCGGAACCGCTCTTGGGGATGTCAATGGAGATGGGTTGGAGGACCTTTACCTCTGCCAGGCGGGGGGGGTGCCGAATCGCCTTTATGTCCAGAGGTTGGATGGAACGTTGCAGGATTTTACCGAGGAGTCCGGTGCAGGTTGGCTGGAGTCCTCGCGGAGCGCCCTTCTGGTGGACCTCGATAATGATGGGGACCAGGACCTTGTGGTGGTTTCCTATGCCCGCGTGGTCATTGGTCGTAATGACGGCCAGGGGCGCTTCAAGGTGGCCGCCGTCATCGAGGCAGGCATCGGAGCGATGGGGATTGCATCCGCAGATTATGATGGTGACGGGGACCTTGACCTTTATGTGTGTCACTACAGCAAGGGAGACCTTGAGTTCGAAGCCGGTGCCACTGTCATTGGGTCGGGAGGGCAGTTTGTTTATCACGACGCGAATAACGGGGGGAGGAATTACCTTTATCGGAACGACGGTGGGGAGGAGAACTGGATCTTCGCCGATGTGACCACGGAGGTAGGATTGGATGTAAACAATCGCCGGTTCAGTCTGGCCGCGGCCTGGGAGGACTTCGACAACGATGGGGACCAGGACCTTTATGTGGCCAATGACTTCGGGAGGAATAATCTCTATCGTAACGAGGGGGGGCGTTTCATGGATGTGGCTCCCCAGTTGCAGGGAGAAGACCGGGCTTCAGGCATGTCGGTATCGTGGGGGGATGTTAACCGGGATGGGTGGATGGACCTTTATGTCGCCAACATGTTCTCGGCGGCAGGGAGGCGGATCGCCCCGCAGGAAGCGTTCAGTCCGGGGTCCTCGAACGAGATCCGGCAGGCCCTACTGCGCTTCGCCCGGGGAAATACCCTGCTTTTGCAGGACGAGGGACGATTCAGGGACGAGAGTGAGGAACTGGGTGTGACAATGGGGCGCTGGGCGTGGAGTTCCATGTTCGCGGATATCAATAGCGATGGGTGGGACGACCTCCTGGTTGCCAATGGTTATATTACCACCCCCGATCCCGGAGACTTGTGAAGTTTCTTCTGGCGGCAGGTCGTGTCGCGGTCACATCAGGCCACCCCGGGAAGTCCTTCCCAGGCACATGTTGACCTTTCGCGCATGATGAAGAGGGGGCGCTCCTGGAGTGGACGGGAAAGGCACTGTGTCTATCTGAATCTCGGTAACAAAAGGGAAGGAGGGGTATCTCGCTTTGCGAATCTCTCAGTAGTTTCCGGAATTGATTTTCCAGAAGATGGAAGAGCTCTCTGTCTGACGGACTGGGATCATGATGGGGATCTTGATTTCTGGATCTCCAACCGGACCGCCCCCCAGTTGCGCTTCATGCGGAACGATGCATCCCGGGCAGGGAAGTTTCTGGCTCTGCGACTGGAGGGAAGAAAGGGAAACCGGGATGCGATAGGAGCTCGAGTTGAGGTGGCGGTGCCCGGGCAGGATATTCCTTTCCTCAAGACGGTGCGAGCTGGCGATGGTTATCTTGCCCAGTCGAGTAAGGAGCTGGTTTTTGGGCTGGGAGATATTGAGGGGCCACTGCAAGTGACCGTGCGGTGGCCTGGTGGGGCAGTGCAGGTCATTGAGAACCTAGCCCCGGATGCCCGTTATTCGGTCGCCGAGGGGGAGAATCCTGCCCGGTGGAACAGGCCGCGGAGGGAATTGGCATTGCAGGAGATGCCAGCGAAACGAGAGCCACCCCGGGAGCTGGTGAGGATACCAATGGTGACGTTGCTGAAGGTTCCGTCCCTTAGCTACCGGACGATGGATGGCGATTCGGCGGCTATCCCAAGGAAAGGCAGATTCACCCTGCTGAACCTCTGGGCAAGCTGGTGTGCTCCCTGTCTGGCTGAATTGGAAGAGTTCAAGGAGAGGCACAGCGACCTGCTTGATGCGGGAGTTGAGGTGGTAGCGCTCGCCCTGGATGGAGTCGGGGAGGATGCCGGCGATCCTGCCGGAGCCAGTCAGAGGGCAGACGTGATGGGGTTGCCCTTCAGGGTTGGGCGAGCCAGTGAGCAGATCCTTACCGTCCTGGAGCGATTACATGTGAGGTTGACTCCCATGGAGTTGGACCTGGTGATTCCATTGAGTCTCCTGATCGACCGGGAAGGACGCCTGTCGGTTATCTATAAAGGGGCCCCGGGGGTAGATCAGATCCTGTCGGACCTGACTCATTCGACAGTCCCACGATGGAAACGGCTGGGTGCCGCCGCTGGACTGGGGGGGGTATCCCTCGAGGCATCACATCCCACGGTTGCAAAGGCGACAGACCAGCTGGAGGTCTCCCAGCGATTTCAGTTTGCACAGGATATGTGGCAGGGGCGCCTGCTGGATGCTGCCGAGATTCAATTCAAAGAGACCTTGGCCCTGGCCCCGGATTTCGCGGAAGCCGCCAACAACCTGGGACTGGTTCATGCGACCAGGGGGGAACATGGCAAAGCTATTGAAGCCTATCGGAAGGCGTTATCGCTTCGGGCCAATTTTGCGACAGCGCATATGAACCTTGGGTTGTCCCTGCAAGCCGGTAACAAGGTTGCTGAGGCGCGTCAGAGCCTGCAAAGGGCGCTGGAGCTGGACCCCGTTCTGCCCGAGGCCAACGATGCCCTTGGTTTATTACACGCAAAGATGGGCGAGCTCGTGGTGGCGAAAAGCTACTTTAAGAAGGAGACGGAGGTGAATCCGGAATTTGCAGAGGGGTTCAACCACCTAGGGCTTATTCACCTGTCCTTGAATGAGGCCAAGGGGGCGTTGGCCCCCTTGAGGAGATCAGTTGCCCTGAATCCACAGAATGCTGATGCGTTTAATAATCTGGGAGTGGCCTACAAGCGACTCGATCGACTGGAGGAGGCCGGGCGGGCCTTTGAGGAGTCGGTCAGGGCAGGCCCCCGTTTCGTGCCCGCCCTGATCAACCTTGGTCTCCATTACCTTAATGCCGGCAAACTGGCAGAGGCGGAGCAAAAGCTTGCAGAGGCCCTCGCCTTGCAACCGAACTCGCCCAAGATCAAGCGGGACCTGTTACGGGTCCGGAGCCTCCTGGGAAGAAAATAGAATCTCGTTGGAGTTTCACGGTTTTCGGATGATAACGCTCAGAACTCCTTTTCCAAAGGATGACCTGGTAGAGGTTCCGTCCGGCCAGCGGACCGTGATGGTTGTTGGCGTGACGCCTGCGGGAGCAGTGAAGTTGAATAGGGGTGGAGACTGGGACAGGTAGCCGGCCCCGGCCCGGAGTTCTCCGTTGCGGGAGGTTTTATCGGAAAGCTTGACCGTGATCCGGGAGCCAATTGCGCGGGGGTTGCCTGCAGGGCCCCTGAGTTTGATCTGGTATGGCCGGGGGCCACCGGTCCGAATCAAGGATTGGACCGGGGCATCGTTGATTGCCACCGCCAAGTCGAGACGTCCATCCCCGTCGAGATCTGCGGGGACAATCCCCTTTGAATCGCCGGGCAGGATGATTCCGCTTTTTGCTGGCCAGACCGGAGCAAAACTTCCCGTTCCATCTCCCTCCAGGAGAATGCCAAGACCGTTATTCATGGGACGGGTTTCAATCTGAGGGCCATAGAAATTCTGGGCGAGGACGATATCGGGATGTCCGTTTCCGGTAGCATCGAGGATAGCGGAACCAAAGGAAGGAGAGAGCTGGGCCAGTCCGGGTAACGATTGGAAGGTAAAGCGTGCCTTGCCGTCGTTGAGATAGATGCCGGAGGAGAGCATGTTGGCTTGGAATTGCAGGGATTTCTGCAGGTTGGGCCGAGGGTAGATTTCGGGGAGGGTGGCCTTGGCGAAGTTGTGAAAGGTCTTGAGCTTGGTCCCAACGAAGGGCATGGCATTACTGGAGCAGCTGAAGCCACGGTGCGGATAACAGGCCCCATTCTCGAACCCGGCTTCCACGATGCGTTTGCGCCCCGTTCCTTCAAAGTCCCCGTAGAAAAGGATCTCCGGATTTTCAGTGGAGGCCTTGTATTTCGTGTTGAGTCCGAAATTGGTTACAAGGTAATCGATGTCTCCGTCGTGATCGAGGTCCGCTCCGTTGATTCCCGTCCACCATCCATAGAGTCTTCCAAGTCCAGATGCCTCGCTTCGGTCAATGAGTTTGCCCTGCTCGTTCCGTAAGAAACGGATTGGCCCCCACTCAGTGCTTAGGAGGAGATCGGGCCATCCGTCATTGTCGGCATCGGACCAGAGCGCTCCGGTGACGAGGGGTTTCTGCACAAGTGCTGGAGAGGAGGAAGAAGTATCAACAAATATGCCTCCACGGTTTTCGAGAAGCCTGCTGCGGGAGGAGTTGGGATAGGCGCCTGGTTGGACCCGTCCACCAACGAAGAGATCAAGGTCGCCATCACGGTCGTAATCTGCTGCGGCCACGGTGCCACTGCTAGACAGGCCACCGGGTAGCGTTCCGGGTTTTGCGGGGCTGAAAACGCCCTTTCCGTTGTTCAGGTAAAGCCGGTCAGCATAGGTGGGGCTGTTCGGTGGGTGCTCCACGCTTCCGCTTGCAACAAAGAGGTCGAGGTCTCCATCTCCGTCACAATCGAAGAAGAGGGCACCAAGATCCTCACTGAGTTTATGGCTCGCAGCGGCCTCGAAGGGGCGAACCGAGAATCTCCCGGAACCAGAATTCAGGATGAGCGAGCCAAGGTATCCGGAGCATCCGCCCAGAAAAAAATCGATGTCCCCATCGCCGTCGACATCTCCGGATGCCAGTCCGGGACCCCATTGCGATTGACGGTTGGGGAGGAGAGGCTGGAGACGGAAGTCATCAAAGGGCATTTCCCAGTGGCGGGCCGCAGACAATGCGTGGTCGGGGCGGAACAGGGGAGCGTCTGGGTTCGGGGATTCAGCGGGGTCCGTGGCATCATCCTCATTGAGGGTGTATCTTCGGTTTGCCGGGAGATCCCGGTAAGTAGCGGAACGTCCTCCAGGCCAGGTGATGGTCAGGCTTTCGACCGTTTTGGCCTTGCCGAGTCCAAAGTGAACAAGGCTCTCATCACACGAACAGAATCCACGCATCGGATTGAACTGACGAAGCTGGATGCCGGCAGAGGTTTCTAATTTGATGGAGGCCCCAATTCCATTCCGATTGGATCCTGTGCCCCGTAATTCGAGAACAAGACGGTTGCCCCGGTTCGAGTCGTTACGGTGGATTGTCGGAGGCTCGTTGAGGTTGGTTACCGCTAGGTCGAGATCTCCATCTCCCTCAAGGTCAAACCAGGCGGCTCCGTAACTCATGCCGACCTTGCCGAGACCCCATTGTTTGCTGAAGTCCTTGAATTTCAGTCCTCCCAGGTTGCGAAAGGCAAGGTTCTGTTCCGGTCGAGTGGGAGAGTCTTCATAAAGGTCCCATTCTGTACGGCCATGAAGTTTCTTGGTGTCGAGTGGGCTGTCAGAGTTATTGAAACTTCTGGTCATGCCATTGGAAATGAAGATGTCCAGAGCCCCGTCGCAGTCGAGGTCTCCCATTTTGACGGCCCAGGTCCAGTCCGAGTAGGCGAGTCCGGAGTAGAAGGCAGCATCGAGGAATTTTCCGGCCCCGGTGTTTACGTAGAGACAGTTGCGCATATACTGGCCCGGGTTGGCATTCTGCATGAACCATGCGCTGGCCCCCATGACCCCCATGGTGGTTTTCGACTTGTAGTGGGTGGTTCCGGCCATGTCGGCAGCCAGCAGATCGATCAGTCCGTCGTTATTCAGGTCTCCGCAATCCGCGCCCATCGTGAACCAAGAGGTATGGGGCAGTTGCTCCCGGGCCACGTTGGTAAAAGTGCCGTTCCCATTGTTGCGATAAAGCAGGTCGGGGTCTTCAAAATCGTTGCCTACGAAGAGGTCCGGGAGTCCGTCATGGTTGAAATCCCACCATGTTACAGAGTTTCCATGGTGCCGCTCTCCCGAAATTCCTGCTTTGAGGGTAACGTCGACGAAGCGGCCCCCGTCATTGCGGAGAAGCCGATCGCGGGCACCCACGTTATTTATCTGCATGTTTTTCCCCTGAACCGTGACCCCATAGTAGTCCTCGAACTGGGGAAGAATCTGAGTTTTTCCATTCTTGAAAACAGTCACCGGTTGATTGGGTCTGCCGCCAGCCCGGTAGAATCGTTGTCCGAGGAGGTACACGTCCAGGTCTCCATCGAGATCGTAATCCGCAAAGGCCGGAACCAGAAAAGCTCCCACATGATCGAGTCCGAAGCGATGGGCAGCCTCGGTAAAGCGGCCCTTGCCATTATTGAGGAAGAGCTGGTTCGCGGATCCATAATTACAGATGTAGAGATCCAGGTCGTCATCTCCGTCTATGTCGACCGCAGCCACTCCGCCGCCCCAGGCGTCGCCGCCATCCACGCCTGCTACCATGGAGATGTCTTCAAAGGTGCCGTCTCCCTTGTTGCGGTATAGGGTGTTGTGGCGCGCTCCCGATACGAAGTAGAGGTCGCAGTTGCCATCATTGTCAAAGTCGCCAGCAGCTACTGCCCCTCCGCCAAAGGCTCCGGTGTAAAGCCGCTTGAGGGGATGCTTGGTGTCAATGGGGTTGATGGAGGCGATGCCACTCCGGTTGGGTTTGAGCGAATTGAACAGGGTTCCGGGTTTTTCTGCCTTGGAAGGAGGCTTGAGCTCCTGTGATTCGGGGACTGCAGCAAGGAGGGGGAAAAGGAGGGCGGGGGTCGCCCAGGAAATCAATGATATCCGGCGGAACATGGGTTTCTGGGCGCGAGTCCCGGGGGTGATAGTTCCGCCATCACACAGCGGCGTGGCATGATGTCAAACTATTCCTGACAGGTTGGAAGTAAACAGGTTGCATTCATCGTGCACCGAAGATTGTTATCGGGAAAATCCCATTGACCTAGGCGGATTGCTTGTAAGCATGCTTATGGATTGAAGAAGACCGCTCATGAGGTGACTTCTGAAATCATGAAGCCGACGGATGTCGTCGGCCAAACCCAGAAAGATAACCCAGAAACCTGAAAATGAAGCTTCGTAAGCTATTCGGCGCACTTCTCTGCGCTGCACTGTTCTCTCCAGTCCTGCTCGCTCAGCATACTCCGGAGTCGGTGCTTTATCGACGAACTGATAATGCCGGTCCTGACTTCAACGGAACAATTCCGAGCAATATCGATCTGGAGGCTCCCTTCGGGGAGCTCGATGATGGATCTCTCCTTTCGCCTCATATTGATGTGGACCGGGAACCGGGCACTCCCCCGATCACCCTCGGAGGTGACAACTATGATCTCGCTTTCGTATTTCAGTTTTACGATGCCGATGGAGTCTTTTCCTTCACCGAGAACTTTGACGACAAGGTCAGGGTAGTTGCCACCCCGATCGCCGGTTCTACTGACCTCACGGCCACGGGTGTGTCTCAGGAGCATTCCAACCTGAGTTGGAACACCCGGACCTTCGCGAACTACGATTTTGGCTCCGGAGGCTGGTTTAATGCGGAGATCGTGATGGTCGAGGATGGAGGTGGGGCCCAGTCGGCGGCGGATATCGGTTTTGGCTATTACAACGATTTCTCTACCAACACTGCGGATTTTGGCGGGATCGGTTACACAGGTACCTTCGGGGTGAGTAGTGGAGCACCTGCGGCCTTCGACACTGACGCCAACGGCGAGAGCTGGGGCGCCTATGTCCTCAGCTTCGATCCGGATGTTGATACGGATGGAGACAGTATTCCCGACGGATACGAGGAGATCTACTTCCCGGGAGATCTGACCCAGTTGGGGCTTGGGGATCTTGATGGTGACGGCCTGAATGACCCTGATGAGTATGCCGGGGGAACTGACCCCACCGATACTGACAGTGATGATGATGGGGCTGCTGACGGTGAGGAGGTAGCCAGCGGCACAGATCCTCTCAACCAGGACACTGATGGGGACTCCCTGCTGGATGGAGTGGAGACCAATACAGGGATCTTCGTTGATGCTGATGACACTGGTAGTGACCCGCTGGCAGTGGATACCGATGAAGATGGTTTTGAGGATAGTTTCGAGGTGGCAAACCAGTCCGACCCCAACGATGCCGGCAGTGTTCCGGATCTTGATCCCAATCTCCTGATAGGAGTGGACGCAACCCGTCTCGGGCTCGGGGATGGGGTGGTGGTCGACACCATCGCCAATGCAGGGTTTGCCGGGAATTTCACGACCCTGATCGGGCAGGTGGAAACGGTCAGTCACCCTGCCAATGATAATCCGGGCGTTTCGGTCCAGGGATTGGCATTCAATGGGGACAAGATGGTTTCCGCCAACACGCTGGCATCGACTTCCCTGACGGGAAACCAGAGTTATACGGTGATGGCCTGGGTCTTTAATCCGGGATTCGGAAATGAAGAGGCGATTGTTTCATGGGGACACCGGGGTGGGCCCAATGGGTCCAATTCGGGAATGCACCAGGGAAATCATCCTACGTTTGGAGCGATTGGTCACTGGGGAGGGGGCGCGGTAGGTGATCCCAACCAGCCCGATGTAGGATGGGGGCCCGATGGGGTAGGGACCGACATCAATGTCACCCAGGGTCGCTGGGCTCATCTTGCCTACGTGTGGGATGGTGCTGTTGACCGGGTTTATATTGACGGGGAATTCAACAACTCAGAGGCCCACATTCCTCTTAACCCCCACCTTAGTTTCAATGACGGGTCTCCGACACCCTTCGCCCTGGGCTCTGAGAGCGATGCGGGTAATGTCAACAGCACGCCAATCCCCTTCAGTGGAACCATTGCCCGGGTGCGCGTTGAGGACCTGGCGAGGACAGATGCCCAGATTCTGGCGGCCTTTAATTCAGAGCGTTCCCTGTTTTTTGACGGGATCCTGAATGTCACCGACTCCGATGGTGATGGAATCGCTGATGAGCTTGAGGATCAGCATGCCTGCCTCGACCGGAATGTTCCGGATGCGGATGAGGATCCGGACGATGATGGTTTAAGTAACGCTGATGAGCTTCTCTCCGGGACGGATCCCTGCGAAGCGGATAGTGACGGGGACGGGGTGAGTGACGGGGATGAGCTGGGCCGTTTGGTAAATGGTGTAGCGGCTCCTACCAATCCCCTGAATGAGGATAGTGATGGTGATGGGTTGCTCGATGGTGTGGAAACGGGAACCGGGGTTAATCTGGGTGAGACGGACCGGGGAACTGACCCACTGCTTGCGGACTCCGATGGTGATCGACTCAGCGATGCCGAGGAAATTACAGCAGGGACAGATCCATCCAATCCGGATACTGACGGAGATGGCGATTCGGACGGGAGTGAGATTTCCCTCGGAACGGATCCGCTTGATCCCACGAGTGTTCCCGATTTTCCGGCCAGCCAGATCGTGAAGGTAGATATGACGAGCCTGGATCAGCCCGACGGAACGATTGTAGAGATCCTGGCAAATCAGGGACAGGCAGG
>PAQU01000064.1 GCA_002709395.1 Roseibacillus sp.
CTAGATGACAGGGTAGTGCTCCCCGGCACCGAGACCCCCATCAACCACCTTCATCCGGATCAGGAATGGTATACCACGGACGTATTCACTGACTATGCCCTGCATTTCATGGATGAATCATTCAAGCAGAACCCCGGTCAGCCCCTGTTCCTCTATCTCGCCTACAACGCACCCCATTTCCCACTCCATGCACGGGAGGAGGATACCCGGAAATACCGCGGCCGGTTTCGGGATGAGGGCTGGGACAAACTTCGCCGGAAACGTCATGAACGGATGACGAAGATGGGATTGATCAAAAAGGACTGGGCTCTCTCGCCACTCGATGTTCCCGGGTGGAAAACCTACGATCGCAAGCTGCGTGATGAACTCGACTTCAAGATGGCACTCTACTCCGCCATTATTGACCGGATGGATCAGAACATTGGCCGCGTGGTGGAAAAGCTCAGGTCAGCAGGGCGGCTGGACAACACCCTGATCCTGTTCATGGTCGATAACGGGGTGCCCGGCACGGGCGTACACGATTGGCGTGGCCTCTTTGCAAAAAGCGGCAAGCACCCCGAAACGCGGGTGGACAATTACGCCGAGTGGGCGAGGCGGGGAGGGTGGTCCTCAAGTTCCGGCCGCGGCTGGGCCAACCTGAGTAACGCTCCCTTCCGGATGTACAAGCGCTACACCCACGAGGGCGGGGTCGCTACCCCTCTGATCGTGCACTGGCCGGACAACGTCAGGGCCAGGGGGGAGCTTCGTCACGCACCCGGTCATCTCATCGATATCGCCCCTACCTGCCTTGCCGCAGCGGGCCTGACGGCCAAGGGCATGGAGGGAGAGAGTTTATTACCCGTTTTTGCCAGAGACAGCAAACAGGAGCGCACTCTCTTCTGGGAACACGAGGGCAACCGTGCAGTGCGCAGGGGCAACTACAAGCTGGTAGCCCTGCATGATTCACCCTGGGAACTCTACGACATGGACAGGGACCGCAGTGAATTAAACGACCTCTCAAGGGTCATGCCCGGGAAAGTTCAGGAGTTGCAACGTGCTTACGAGGCCTGGGCCAGACGTGCAGGGGTAAAGCCTTGGAATGAGGTGAACGCGAAGAGGCCGAAGAAGAACTGATATTCGATTGCGTCATCAGCCCTCACCCAGGGCAGCGCCCAGCGCTTCACATGCCCCGGTAATCTCTTCCGCGGTGCTGCACAGGGGCGGCATCATCACGATGGTGTCCCTGATCGGGCGGGTAAGCAGGCCATGGACGCGAGCTGCGAGACAAACGCGCTCTCCCATGTGCTCCCCCTCCGGAAAGCGCTCCCCGCTTTCCTGCCGCAATTCGATCCCGGCAATGAGACCACGATGGCGCACTTCGTGAACGGAAGGGTGAACAATTGCTTTCAACCCCTGCACCAGAGCCTCCACCCGGGCAGGAAGGCCCTCCAGCACCCGTTCCTCCTCGAATACATCAAGGCTGGCCAGGGCCACCGCACAGCCAAGCTGGTTGGCGGTATAGCTATGCCCATAGTAGAAGGTTCGCTCCCTCTCCCCGAGAAACGCCTCAAAGACCGGCCCGGTAGTCAGGGTCGCGGCAAGGGGCAGGTAGCCCCCGGTAAGACCCTTGGCCAGACAGAGAAAATCCGGCAGAACCGATTCCTGCTGGCAGGCAAACATCGTTCCTGTCCGGCCAAATCCAGTCATAACCTCGTCCAGGATCAGGTGTAGTCCCTGTTCGTCACACCAGGAGCGGATCTCTGCAAGTTGGCCGGGTGGCCACGGCCGCATTTCATTCACTCCCTGGATGAGGGGCTCCAGCACCACCGCAGCTGTCCGGGAAATCTCCTCCGCAGCCAGAGATCGCAGATCCTCTACGGAAGCGACCCTCGTGGTAGGAAACCCGAAGCTGCGGAAACGGTCAATAAAACGGGAAACTCCTCCAAGCGATGCCGCGCCCATGGTATCTCCGTGATACGCATTCTCGAAGGCGATGAATCCCCTGCGCTCCGGTTCATCGGTCTGCTGGCGAAACTGGATCGCCATCTTCACTGCAACTTCCACCGCGGTCGATCCATCATCGGAGAAGAAGACCCTCTCCAGGCTGCTGGGAGGGAAAAAATCTGTCAGCCTCCTGGCTAATTCAGAAGCCCGCGGATTACCAAACCCCAGAAACGAGGTGTGAGCCACCTCTCCCAGTTGTGCCCCCAGGGCCTCATCCAGACGGGGATGACGATGCCCGTGGATATTAGTCCAGATGCTCGAGTTGCCATCAAAGTAACGTCTTCCCTTGTCATCAAAGAGCCAGGGCCCCTCTCCCCGGACAAGGATGAGCTCTTCGCCTTTCCTTGACCATTCCGCATGCTGGGTAAAGGGATGCCAGCAATGTTGCCGGTCCCACGCGCGCCAACTATCCGCAACTTCCCTCAAGAGGTCTCTTTTCCTCCTCTCCCTTCATCCTCCATATCCTCCAGACGCTTGTCGATTCGCTCAATCAGCTTCCAGGGGCAACGCCCTCGCTGATACTTGCGCCAAAGCACTTCTCGCAATTTCTCCCACTCTTCCCTGGTGATAGGGTCATGAAGCTGCCAGTCCTCCTCGCCCTTGAGCTGGGACTGCAGGGTCCACGACGAGGATTGATGGGACGCCCGGTAAAACCGGACTCCTTCCTCGGTCTGTTCACGCCAGGCGTGCCGCTGCATGCCCCTTCAAATACGGGTCTGTACCCAAATCCCAAGAACAATCACAATTTGACTTTTTACCCCCGGGACCTACAGATCGCACCGGAATGAGATTGCTCCGGAGTGACGCCACCAAGCTCATCCTTTATCTCGTCTGCTGTTTCCTCCTCGCCGCCCTCACCACCCCGTGGCTCTACAATGCCGGCATGAGGCTTGGAGAACTAACCGAGGAGCAAAGTATCAACCCGGTGGTTGACTACGTCGGGGAGCATGCCAGGAGAGCTGAATTGCCGAAGTATTTCAAACGCTGCCTGCTTGCGGCGGCTCTTCTTCTCCTTCTTCCGCTCATCTTCGCTCTCAAATTACGAAAGAAACCACCCCCGCTTCAGGATTCTCCCTGGTCTGCTTATCTTCCCTCTCACGTCGTAGCTCCGTCAGGCGGGCAACCACTACGCAACAGCCGTTGGGGGCCCCTTCAGCTCCTCATGGGGTTCCTCCTTGCCGCCGGACTGCTGTGTGGCATGGGATGGCTTCTGGTCTCCAAGGGATGGTTTTCCCTGAAGGATCCCATTCCCTGGGATCTTGCCTGGAAAAAATCGATCGGCCCGGCCATCTCTGCTTCGGTTCTTGAGGAAATCATCTTCCGAGGAGTCTTTCTCGGCATCTGCCTGCGCACATTTCGTCCTGCAACCGCAATTATTGTCGTATCGCTCCTTTTCTCCGCCCTCCACTTCCTCCAACCCCCGAGCGATGTCGCGATCTTTGACCAGGGAACGCCGGTTCCCGCCGGGGTCATGTATATCGACCCCCAGAACCACTTGTCCGGCTTCCAATTGCTTCAAGCTATTTTAATGCGGTTTCAGAATTTTGAACTGGTTCTCTTTGAATTCATCTCGCTCGCGGCAATCGGTCTGATCCTCGCCTACTCCCGCTACGCGACCGCTTCCCTCTGGCTTCCAATCGGGCTGCACAGCGGCTGGATCTTCGCATATATCTTCTTCAAGCGGATCACCCTCCGCACTCCTGAACTGGACGAAAACCTGCACTACTTGATAGGGGCAAATATCAAGGAAGGCCTGATTCCCCTCGACACCCTGGCACTTACCGCTTTTCTGGTCGTCCTCTTTGTTCGTATTTTTCCAAGTCGCACGGCTCCTTCCATCAACGGGGCGGACGTCCCCGGAAGCTGACCATCAGATAGAAGGCATTCCGGTTCTTCCATAACCGGTGTCGTCCTTTTCCCGTATTGTCCCCGGGGCCTGCTTTCGGTTATGAATAGCTCTTTCAGTATGTCTCTGGCTCGCTGGCTCGATTTCCTCTATCCGCCTTCCTGCGCCCTGTGCAGGACTGCTCTCCAGAACGGGCGCTACCTCTGCCCGGAGTGTCGGAATGGTCTTCACCGTATCGAGAAGCCTTACTGCATCAAGTGTGGTGATCATATTGAAGGTCTTGTGCCGGAAGACGTTCTCTGCTCCCAATGCCGAGGACTGGAATTTTCCTTTGATTTCGCCCTGGCCGCTGCCAGCGCCCGGGACAAGGCCGCCGAGATCATGCATGCCTACAAGTATGGCAGGCAGATTCACCTGCATCGCGAGCTCGCTCTTCTCGCGGAAGAGGCGTGGAAGGATCCACGAATCGTCGCCCAGAGTAATCCCCCATGGATTCTCGTCCCGGTTCCTCTCCACTGGCGGCGACAGAGATGGCGCTGGTTCAATCAATCGTATGAAATCGCCAGAACTCTTGCTCACCGACGCAATCTCCGATGTGAACAGGCCCTCCGGCGCATCCGTCACACCCCGCAGCAGGCTCTCCTGCCCCGCGCCGATCGGCTTGCCAACCTGAACGGAGCATTTCGTCTGAGCCAGCGGGAACGGAGAGTTCGATCCCTCCGCGGACAGCCTGTCCTTCTTATTGATGATGTATTCACAACCGGCTCAACTGCAGAGGAATGTGCACGGACCCTGCGGAAAAAAGGGGGGGTCGAAAAGGTGGTTGTCCTCACCGTGCTACGGGGATAGCATGCCCCCTCTCTCGGTTCCCTTAAAGACTTAGCGCTTCCGCCATGGGTATCTTTGACAAGCCGAAACTCCGTCGCGGCAACAAGAAGAAGGATACGGTCCCCGACGACCTCTGGACCAAGTGCCCCGACTGCGGAGAGCTGATTCATACCCTGGACCTCAGGCAGAATCATCACGTTTGCCCCCACTGTAATCACCACTTCCTCATGGAGGTCCGCGATCGCATCGCCCTCCTCGCCGATCCAGATAGCTTCGAGGAGACAGAGCAATCCCTTGAGTCGTCCAACCCCCTCGGATTCGAAAAGTATGATGCCAAGGTCTCCCTCCTTCAGGAAAAGACAGGCCTGAAGGAAGCCGTGGTCACCGGGCGCGCAAGCATTGGCCGTCATCCTGTCGTCCTCGCGGTCATGGACTTCAGGTTTTTCGCCGGAGCGATGGGTTCTGTGGTAGGCGAAAAAATTACCCGGGCGGTAGAGCTGGCGACCCGTGAAAAGCGCGCGCTGATTATTCTCTCCTCATCCTCCGGTGCTCGCATGCAGGAAGGGATGCTTTCCCTGATGCAGATGGCCAAGACCTGCGGTGCCATCGCCCGGCACAACAGTGCGGGCCTCCCCTACCTTTCCATCCTCACCCACCCGACTACTGGAGGGGTCACCGCCTCCTTCGCCACTATTGGCGATATCAACCTCGCCGAACCACGGTGCATGATCGGATTCGCTGGCCCTCGCGTGGTAAAGGAGACTACCCATCAGGACCTTCCTCCCGGTTTCCAGACAGCTGAATTCATGCTCGAACACGGCCTTATCGACGCAATCGTGGAACGCCGTTTCCTCCGGGAGCGTCTGATGCAGTTGCTGGGGTACATGATGCCTGCACCAGAGTAGACGCGGACTGGTGAACTACTCTGAGGCTCTCGAATGGCTCTATTCCACCCAGTTCTTCGGAATCAAGCTGGGACTGGAAAATCCAAAACGCCTGCTCCGTGAATACCTCGCCTACCCTCCACGCAGGACAAAAGTAATTCACGTTGCCGGCACCAACGGCAAGGGCTCGACCTGCGCCTTCATCGAATCAGTCGCTCGTGCTACCGGAACCCGGACCGGGCTTTTCTCTTCTCCCCACCTCGTCCGCTATAATGAGCGAATTCGCGTCTCAGGAGTCGAAATCGATGACGACGAAATCGCCTCCCACCTGACCGCCCTGCGGGAACTCGTGGCGGAATGGGAGTCTCACCCTACTTTTTTCGAGCTGAGCCTTGCACTTGCGTTGAAATATTTCTCCGAACGAGGCTGTGAGCTTGTCATCCTTGAAACGGGGATGGGCGGTCGTCTGGATGCCACCAGCGCAGTTCCCGCAGATGTGGCCGTGCTCACTCCCATCTCTCTCGATCACCAGCAGTGGCTGGGAGAAACCATCGCAGAAATCGCGGCAGAGAAGGCTGCAATTATCGTTCCAAGAAAGAAGGTCTTTTCGTCCCCACAGCTTTCGCCTGCCCGCACCATTATCGAGCAGGTCGCCAATGAGCGGCGCTCTCCACTGGAATTTGTCGAGAACCCGCTCCAGGGCTACGCCCTCGGGCTCGCAGGAGAACACCAGAGGGAAAATGCCGCGCTCGCCCTTGAAGCTCTGCATGCCCTCGGCATCCCGCTGAACTACGAAACCGTCAAATCAGGGCTGGGTTCCACCGCCTGGCCCGGACGCTTCGAACATATCAAACCCGGCCCCGGGATCATGGCTTCCCACCTCATCCTCGATATCGCCCACAATCCAGCATCCGCCAAGGCGCTTGCTGCCAACTGGGTCCGCGAGTTTGGGGACTGCAAGGCGAACCTCATTTTCGGAGCCGTTGAAGCCAAGGATGTCCGCGGAATTCTCGAGATCCTCCTCCCTATTACCGCACAGCTGAATTTCGTTCCTGTAAACTCGCCGCGCGCTCTACCGCCTGAGGAGCTCGCTGCCCTTCTCCCCCCCGATTCACCACCTGCGAGGACTTGTCAAAGCCTGCAATCTGCCCTGAAAACTCAGGAGACCCTTCCGGCTCTGGTCACCGGGTCAGCATTTCTCGTCGGCGAGGTGAAAGCTCTGCTGGAGGGCTCCTCCCATCATTCCAGCGCGCAGTAAGGAGCAGACATTCCGATTCACAGCGCCCTCCCTGCACTGTAAGGAAGCAATACTGCAATCACCGATGCGCGAACCAATCCCGCTTGAGACCGAGAACGGCCTCTATCTGCCCGAGCTCGAACTATTCCTCGACTCACGTCACCCACGAGAGAACGGCTTCATCTCTCATGCCCACGCGGATCATTTCGGGCGCCACGAGAATATCCTCTGCTCGGAACCTACCGCACACATTCTGAAAGCCCGATATAACGTCGCAGACGAACGTCTCAACCCCCAGCCCTTTCATGAACCCCTGGAGGTAGGTCCCTACCGCCTGCAACTCCTCCCGGCAGGTCACATCTACGGATCTGCCATGCTGCATGTAACTCGTAAAAAGGACAGGGAATCCCTCCTCTATACGGGAGACTTCAAGCTGCACCGCGGTCTCACCACGGAGAATCCGGTCTTCCGGCAGGCAGACACCCTTATAATGGAAACCACGTTCGGTGCCCCAAAATGGATCTTCCCGGGCACAAACGAAATCACCGGAATGATTCTCAACTTCGTCAATCAGTCCCTTGAGGAAGGGGCCGTGCCAGCTCTCCTGGCCTATTCTCTGGGCAAGGCCCAGGAGATCCAGGCCATCCTCGCTCAGGCCGGGATCCCGGCCCTCTCGCACCCAGCGGTAGCCAAAATGACCACCGCCTGCCGCGAAGCCGGTTGCCAGCTTCCCAATCCCCTCATATTTGACGGTAGCCTGCCCCCGGGGCATGCGCTCATTTGTCCCCCGAATGTAATACGCTCGGAAGAATTCCAAGCCATGGCCGATCTCCGGACGGCCATCCTGTCCGGCTGGGCTCTGGACAAGAACGCCATCTACCGCTTTGGGGTGGACGCAGCGTTCCCGCTCTCCGATCACGCTGATTTTCCCGGGCTCCTTGAGGCTGTCCGCCGCGTCAACCCGAGGAGGATCATCACAATCCACGGCTACACCAGGGAGTTTGCAGCAGAACTCCGCCGGCAGAACTACGAGGCATGGGCTGTGGACGGGGGAGATCAGATGGAGTTGGACCTCCAGCGCTAGTTTCCAGCACCAGGCCTTGACGTCCTTAACCCGGAAAAATTGCTGAGGAGCAGAGAGGGGCCCTCATCATGGGCTCAGAGCAATCCGCGCCCTGCAAGATAACCAACAACAAGGCCCGCAGCCACACCGGCTAGCACCACCCAGAGGGAATAACGAGGAGCCATGATCCGAGTCTAACTTCCAGGCTTCTCCCAAGGCAACTACCCTCCCTGTGGAAATCTTCCTTGGCTGACCCTATTCCACAATGAAATGAGGATTGAGAAGATTCTCCTTGTTGTAACTCAATGGCTTCCTCGTCCGGACATCAAGGACCCTCCTTCCCGCTGCCGTAGCGACTGCCTGCGCGGCACCGGTATCCCATTCCATGGTTGGCCCAAAGCGTGGGTAGACGTCGGCCGCTCCTTCCGCTACCAGGCAAAGCTTCAACGAACTGCCTGCCGAGAGAAAGTCGACCTCCTTACCCTGCACCCGCAGCTCTTTCACGAAGGCCTCTACCTCGGGACTAAGGTGGGAGCGACTGGCGACCACCCGCACCTGTTCCTTCTCCAAATAGTGAGATCCGCCCTCAATAGGCTGGGGCAGGCCATCCCCGGAAATCCTCCACGCTCCGGAATTTTCCACCCCCAGATAGAGAATGTCATCCACCGGACGGTATACCACTCCAAGAATCGGCCGACTACCCTCGACCAGGGCGATGTTCACCGTAAACTCCCCGTTTTTCTTGATAAACTCCTTGGTGCCGTCGAGCGGGTCCACCAGCCAGAAGCGCCCCCAGTCACACCGTTCCCGGTAGGGAATCGCCCTGTTTTCTTCAGAAATCACGGGGACTTCCGGATATGCGTGATCCAGAAAGGCCATAATCACCTCGTTCGCGGCCTTGTCTGCTTCGGTAAGCGGGGAATCATCCCCCTTGTATTCTACCTCGAAATCACGCCCATAGATCTCGAGGATTTTTGCTCCCGCATTCCTCGCCGCTTCCATCAAGGATGCAATCCCAACCCCATGAGCATCATCAATCACGATCGTCCGGGGCTTTCTTTCGACTCCTTTCCGGCAGTGGGAAAGCTAGTGGGCCCTGCAGAACTCCTCAAAGCGCGTGATACCTTCATTGATCACATCCAGAGTAGTGCAGTAACTCAGGCGCACCGAGGAATCGTGCCCGAAGGCAATGCCGGGCACCGCCGCCACCTTGTAGCGGGTCAGGAGTTTGTCACACAGATTCTGTGACTTGAGCCCCAGCGGCTCACAATTGACGAAAAAGTAAAAGGCTCCTCCGGGATTGTGCACACTCACATTCGGAATAGCACTCAGCCGGGCGTAAACGAACTGCCGCCGCACGTCGTACTCATTAACCATGTCATCTACGAAATCCTGTGGCCCACTCAGGGCTGCCAAGGCACCATACTGTGCAAAAGTCGTGGCATTGGAAGTGGTGTGGCTCTGGATCTTGGCAATGGCCTTAGCCAGCTCAGGCGGGGCAGCGGTATAACCCAGTCGCCAGCCGGTCATGGAGTACGCCTTGGCAAATCCGTGGCAAATTACGGTAAGGCTTTTTAGTTCCTCACTGATGGAAGCGATACTTACATGTTTATGGCCGTCATAGACGAGCTTCTCGTATATCTCATCGGAAAGAATGATGATATCCTCATAGGACGCTACTTCACCTATGGCGCGCAGTTCCTCCTCACTGTATACCGCTCCCGTAGGGTTGCCCGGGGAATTAATGATCACCATCTTTGTCCTGGGGGTCATCGCTTCCTCAAACTGATCCGCAGTCATCTTCCATCCGTTTTCCTCAGTCGTCTCCACGATGACAGGCTCTGCTCCACAGAGACGTACCATCTCAGGGTAACTGACCCAGTAGGGTGCGGGAATGATAACCTCGTCCCCCTCATCACACATCGCCATGATTGCGTTCATGCATGCCTGCTTGCCCCCCGAAGTGACACAGATCTGCTTCGGGTCATATTCAAGCCCGTTATCTGCATGAAGTTTCGACGCGATGGCCTCCCGTAGTTCGGGAATTCCAGCTGCCGGGGTATACTTGGTCTTACCATCCTGCAGAGCCTTGGCAGCCGCCGCCTTGATGTGATCAGGCGTGTCCATTTCCGGCTCCCCTCCGGCGAGGCCATAAACTTCATCACCCTGTGCACGCAGGGCCTTGGCCTGATTGGTAACCGCCAGAGTGAGAGAGGGAGTGACCCCTTGAACGCGTGAAGAGAGAGAATCTGGATCCATGGGAGAGATATGTGCCTGAGATTACCGCCCAGGAGGCGGAGTCAAGGACGCTGGGCGAACACACTCCCCCTCTGGAGCGGGGGGAGTTCTTATCGCCGCTCCCCGAGGATGCAAGCCGAATCCGGCAATTAACCTGTGACTATGGCGCCCGCCCATACTTCTCCTTGTGCAGGGCCCGGGCCTGCTTTTGCCAGCCATCCCTCCGGACACGGTCCCGCAACTTGAGATCCTCACTGATTGCCCTGATCTGTGGTGCCCGCCATTCCGCGACCTGGCGATAGGTGTAAATGCCCGCATCGTGGAGCCGTTGGCATATTACCTCTCCCACCCCCTGGAGGCTGGTCAGGTCATCAACTTCAGCGGGAGCCTTCCGGTAAATCCGCCCCAACCGGGGGTCCTCAATCACAGCCCCCTTCCGACGGGACGGCAGCTTGACCACCGGCTCTTCGGGCGGAACCTTCAAGCGTGCCGACTTTCTCGCCCGCTTGGCAGGACTTTTCACCGACGCCTTTGCCGGGCGCTTGGCAGCGGCAAGTTCAGCCCGCAACTCATTCACCAAAGCATCACTTCGACTCCCTTTCTCCCTCTCCTCATCCAATTTCGACTGCAGATCCGTCTCCACTTTCATCCGGATGGCATCGGCCGCCTCCTCCCCCTCTCTCCGAGTCTTGGCCACCGCGTCCCGGATGGCATTCTGCTGATCGGCCCTGAGGGCGGAAAGCTCCTCGCTCAGGAGACGGCGTGTTTCATCCGAGGCGGCGGAAGAGGTTTCCAGGGCATCAAGCTTACCCTCAAGGGTCTTCTGTTCCTCAAGCGACTTCGTTAACTCGACCTGCGCCCTCCGGAAACGCTCCTCGGCAGAAAGAAGGCGACCCTGCAATTCCCCCTGCGATACGAGCTTCTGCTCGGCCTCGACAAGCTCATTACGCAATCCATTCATCTCCCTGCGCAGCACCCGTGCCGCATCCTCGACCTGCTGGCGCTCACGACGTTGATCCCCGAGCTCATGCAGAAGGCGATCCTTTTCCGCCTTCATCTGCCGAAGCAATACCTCGGCCTTGCTGTCTCCCGAAAGAATCGCCATGTGCTTGTTAAGCTCCTTCTTTTCCTCGCGGAGCCGGTGCAATTCATCCGCCCACTTCATTTCAGAGACCTTGGAGCGTTCCAGCTCATCATGCTCCCTTTCACTCTCCTTCCGGGCCAGGTCCAAGTCTATTCTAACCTGATCCATCTCCCGCCGGGCCGCCATGAGTTGCTCCTCAAGCACCGCCTTGATCCCGGACAGTTCTTCCAGGTCACTACTGCTCCTCTCAACACTCCCCTCCAAGTCGCCGACTCTGGATGCCAGAGTCTCCTTTTCCTCCTTAACCTGCATCAGCACTCTTTCTACCTCCCTGCGCTCCTCGCCTGCCAAAGCAGCATCGGACTCGAGCTTTTCCTTTTCGGTCAGGGCCTCCTGCAGCCCGGAATCCTTTTCACTCACTTCTTCCCGCACACTCCGCAGGTCATGCTCCAGGCCTTCCCTCTCTTCCGTAAGGCGAGCCAGTTCACGCGATCCCTCTTCCTGCTCCCGGAGAACATTCCCCAGTTGCTTTTCAAGATCCACAACCCGTCCCCGCAATTCCTCCTCCTGAGCCGAAGCCTTCTGTTGTTCTTCGGTCCGTAATCTTATTTCCGATTCCCGTTGTTCAGTCAGCTCCCTCTCCTGTTTCTGCACACGGGCCACCTCCGCCTCCAATTCATCCCGCTGGCCTGTCACGCCGGCCATCTTCTTCTCTATCAACTCCCGCCCTTCCTGCACCCCTGCAAGCTCCGTAACGAGATGTTCACACCTTGTCTTGTGGCTCGCCACCTCCTCACTGAGACGGGACACTTTTTCCTTATTCTCGGCCCGAAGCTTCTCCAGCTCTTCCACACCCTGATCACGCTCCCCTTTTACCGCTGCAAGTTCCTCTTTCAATCCCACCTGCTCATTTCGCAACTGTTGCAGCGCCTCTTCAAGAGCAGCCCTCTCTTTGTCCTGCTTGTTCTTTATGCCTTCCAGTTCTGTCACAAGCGCCCCCCGCTCCTGCTGCAGGGAGGCAAGCTCCCGAACCTTCGTGCCACATTCCTCTTCGAGGGCCTTGAAGGATTCCTCAAGCTCACCCCTCGCCTGCTTCATGGCGAGAAGGTCCTTCTGCAACCCTTCTCCTTCCTGCTGACGCTTCTCAGCTTCCTCCTGCAGCCTGAGATCCAGCGTATCGCGCTCCCCCTTCAGGGCCGTCAGTTCTGCTAGTTTCTCTTCACCGTCCTTCGCCGCTTCCCTGAGTTTCTTGTCAGCGGTCTCCTTCTCGCTGCAAAGTTGCCTGAGATCTTTTCCGGTTTTCCGAGCCTCGGACCTCTCATCGGCAAGTTCAGACTCCAACTTCTCCAGGGCCACTGACAACTCATCCGCCTCCGTGACCTTTTTCTCCAATTGCTTGTCGAGTTCCTGTATCTTCTTCCCGAGATCCTTCACCTCGCGTGCAGCAGACTTCTCCCTGGCAGCCAGCTTTTTCTGTAGATCACGCTCCGCAGTTGCCAACTTCTTCTCAAGTGCCCGCTTCTCGGCCTTGAATTTCCTCCGCTCCACCTTGAATTCCCGGGCCCCGGGTCCAGAGGGTTTTTCTGACTTCTCTACCTCAGGCGGCTGACCCTTTCCGGCAACCCCCGGAGCACTCTCCGCCTCCGGTCCAGCCCCCCCCCCGGCGCTCAACTTTCCTTCCAGCGCCTTATTCGCCTGCCTGAGTTCGACAAGATCCCCGGAAAGGTCCTCCTTTTCCTTGGCCATCTCCGCCAGACTTGCCTCCGCCTCCGCCCGTTCCTTGCGAGCCGCCTCCAGAATCTTCTCCAGTTCCTCATTATCCCGGCGCAAGGCTACAATCCTGTGCTCAAGATCCGGGGGCGCTGGCAGAGTCCCGCCTTCTTCTGCGGCCTCCTGATACAACTTGAATCGCTCCCGTTCCTTGCTCAGTGCAATTTCCACCTCGTGCGTTATCTTTTCCGCCTCCTCAAGGCGCTCTCGCGACTCTATTTCCCCGGCACGATACTTCCCCCACGCCATCCATCCATAGACAATGCCCAGCAAGGCAGCCGGTATCACCAGCAGCAGGCTGTAGAGCCCATAGTTGACCAGAAAGTAAGTTATCGCATCCATCCGGCTATCGTCTCGTCAACACTGTTACTTCACCACGACCTCCACCTGGTTGTCTCGGTCTGTCTCGGGAGACACCCCATAGGGGACGACCTCAATCTGCCCGGCTGCTACCCCGCTATCCATCAGAATCTTACCCACGGCTTCCGCCCTCAGGCGGGCCATCCGGCTGTTTTCCGTGGCGTTCCCATCACGCGCAGGATGCCCCCCGACCGCATAGCGAACGTTCTCTCCCGCCGTAATGATGGCCCGGGCTGCCAGAATCACCTTATCCCGGTCCGCGGTCTGAAGTTGCCCACTCCCCGGGCGGAACGTTACCACACTCGCCTCCAGCTTGCGGCGCAATTGCCCAAGAACCGTCCCATCACTCAGGGACTCTGGTTGATAACCGGGGAAGTGGTAAAGGGAAGAGCGCATCTCAAAAGAATCGATAACCATATCCTTGCCAACCACTTCACTGGCCTTGGAGAGCCAGTCGCTCCGCAAACCTACGGTCGCGTCCCCACCCATTATCAATCTCCCCTTCCTTAACTCCACGCTTCGGTCCCCCTGCTCCTTGAAATAGTAGGCAAGAAACTCCTGCCATCTCTCGGTTCCCCCGGGATCCACTACAAAATCGCGCCTTTCCAGCCCCTCGTCCCAGCCCGGCTCCATCCCCTGAGGATCATGAAGCCGGACAATCAGGCCTTTCGATACGACTCCACTCGCTGCAAAACGGTTCGCCCGCCTCTCAATCCGGAGCCAGCCGGGCGCTCGCAACCGNTTCCCATCCCGCATCATTCGAATACCTGACAGGGCATCAATGCGGGCCTCAACCCGGGTCCGCTGTTCATCAGAGTCTACCGTTCCCGAGATCACCGCATCGAGGTAATTCAGCTCCACACCAGGTGAGACAACCCCCTCAGCCTTCAGGATCTCCCGCACCTGTAGCTCAAGCCCGGGCTGAAGACGGTTCTGAAAATGCTGTTTATGAAAGTATCCGATACTGGGAATCAACAGCACAATCGCCAGTAGCACCAATCCCTTCACGGCTTGCATGCTCGGACAGGGACGGGCTGTCGACAAAAGAAAAATTCGGGCTCTTNACCACGATAATTCCGAAAAAGCCCTGCCTCCATTCTGCCGGTCCCCTCAACCCCCAGCCGCAGAAGTGCCGCATCACGCCCTGCCTCCCTTCGCGGAAAACCATTTCCCCTTCTTCTTCACTACTTCGAAGACCAGACCAGCTGTGAGAGCCGCCTCTTCGGTCTTCTCCCACTGTTCACGGAGAACACCCGAAAGAATGAAGGATCCTCCTGGACGAAGGCACCGGAAAATCTTCTCGAAGGAGCTCTGCAATACATCAGCAAACAGGTTTGCTGCTACCACATCATAGGGTTCCCCGGGACTCCACTCCCGCAAATCTGCCTCCTCTACCAGAACCCCGCTGGCTCCATTGCGCTCCACGTTGTGGCGCGCCACCTCCACGGCCCTCGGGTCATAATCAAGCGCTTCACATGCCTCCGCTCCCAGGAGATCAGCTGCAATGGCGAGAACTCCACTTCCACAGCCCAGATCCAGTAACCTCCAAGCTTGCCCCCTCCGCGCCCTCGCTTCATCTGCAAGGAATCGCAGGCACGATGCCGTGGTAGGATGATCCCCTGTTCCAAAAGCCATTTCAGGCGGAATGCTCACCACGATCCTCCCCTCGTTGAGCCGCTTCATTTCGCGGAGCCCTGCGGGGTCAACCTCCGAGGTCACAAGGAGACTGTCCCGGATCTTGATCGGGGGGCCCGGCTTCGCCGAGACAGCTACCCAGTCTGTCTCCACCAACTCCCTGACCGAACCCCCGAAGTGCTCCGCAATCTCGAGAGCCTGTTGGTGCTCTTCACAATAAACATCAACCCGCACAGACTTGCCTCCTGCCAACCCTGTGACAACGGCATTCTGATTCCCGTAGAAGCGCTCCTCCCAGGCGTCTTCCCACTTCGCTGCCGATAGCTTCGACCAGACCCACATGATGTCCTCATCGAAGCACAGATGACGTAAATGCGGAGGAAAAACATAAACAACCGAACTTCGCGATGCAGACATCCCACTTCCGTCGCTGNGGGATCTGCCTGTGGTCTTGCCCGGCAAGGTCAGCCCGTCCGGCTGCCAAGGCGTGCCAGGGACCCGACAAGTTCCTCCTCTCGTCCTTCAAAGTGCATCTCAACCAAGGACACCCGGTGCTCATCACCTATGTCCCAGGCATTGNAGGTTCTGCTCGCCCCCAGAAAGGCAAGAATCCTCAGCGGATGATCACAGCTGTAGGAATAGTGCGTCCGCTCTTCCCGCATCGGCATGAGCTGAAGGACCCGGCTCCCATCAGTCAGCTGCAGAGCAGGCGGACACCGGTCCCGGCCTTCGTCGAGGGCATTTTCATAAGAAGACAACTCCTTTTCCCAGTCGTAAGTTCGCAGCAGATGCAGACACTCCTCCAAGGTGGGTTCCTTCACCGGCACCGCACTGAAATCATGCCGCTGGATCCATGCCTCCATCACTGCCCTTCTCTCGTTCCCCCCTCCCGATGTCCAGCTCGGAAAAAGATGCCATGGGGATCAGTGCATGAGGCCTGCCAATTACCACGAAAAACGCCCCCTTGCTATCGATCCCCGCCCCGGCACCCGGCAATAACCATCACATGGTAATTGTCATCCCGGAGCTTGTGACCAACCCTGCATAAAGGTAAATAAAGGATAAATTTACCGTGCCCACAGAAATAATTCATTGCTGTCCCGGGAGGGGTTCACACACAAGGCTGCTTTTGTTCTTAGTAAGCTCGATGATGTGCATGGGCGCGTCCCGGGGAGCAGAGAAATCTGAATACTGGGCCTTCCGCCCCCTGTCTCCCGCAAAGGTGCCGCCCGCCGAGGACAGTTCCTGGGCCCGGAATGCAATTGATCATTTTATTCTGGCAAGGGCACAGGAGAAGGCTGTTGAGCCAAATCCTCCTACCGATCGCAGAACTCTGATCCGCCGGGCATACTTTGACCTCATAGGCCTTGCCCCCACCCGCCAGGAGGTCACGAATTTCGTCGAGAACAAATCGAATGAAGCCTATGCGGAAATGATAACGCNCCTGCTAGCCAGCCCTCATTACGGTGAGCGCTGGGGCCGCCACTGGCTTGATGTGGCCCGCTTTGGTGAGAGCCACGGCTATGAAAGTGACAACGAGCGCCCAACCGCGTGGACTTACCGAGATGCGGTTATTCGAGCTCTCAATCAGGACATGCCTTTTGACCAGTTCACCCGTTGGCAGATTGCCGGTGACGCGTTGCAGGGTGATGACCCTCTCGCAATCGCCCTCACCGGTTTCATCACGTCAGGGTCAACCGTGACCAATGTCGATGGAGTCGACCGTGAGAAGGAGAAAGCCGCCTACGACAAGATGGATGATATCGTCTCAGCCACCGGTGCAGCCTTCCTCGGGCTGACCATAGGTTGTGCCAGATGCCACGATCACAAGTATGATCCAATCTCCCAGCGTGACTACTACCGGCTGGTCGGATTCTTTCTCCCGGGCAAACCCGGGGACCGCAAGGTCGCCATCGGCAGCGGGGGTGACGAGGTCAAGGCTCTCACCTGGAACGGAGGCAACAAGCGAAGCAACCCCTTGCTGCAACGGGGAGATGTCGAAGAGAAGGAAGGAGATGTAGGGTTTGGTGTGCTGACGGCACTGAGTCCGGGGGATGGTGACGTTGAAGACTGGATCACCGCAAATGAAAGCAAGGGCGGAGACGGAAGGCCCGGCCTTGCCCGGTGGCTGACTGATGTGGAGGACGGGGCCGGGGCGCTGCTCGCAAGGGTAATCGTCAATCGTCTCTGGCAGCATCACTTCGGCACCGGCCTGGTGAAAACCAGCAATAACTTTGGTGGAGTTGGAGATCACCCGACTCACCCTGCCCTGCTCGATTGGCTGGCTGGTGAGCTCATCAGGCAAGGATGGCGCCTGAAGCCGATCCACCACCTGATCATGACCAGCGCATCCTACCTTCAGAGCACCCGGTGGGACCAGAGAAGACATGAACGTGACCCAGGCAATCAACTGATCTGGCGCCGCCAACCTCAACGGCTTGAGGCTGAGATCCTGCGCGACTCAATCATGCACACGGCGGGCACACTTAACCGTAAGCTTTACGGTCCAAGCATCAAGCCATGGGTCTCCAGTGATGCGATCAAGACCGGCTCAACCAACAAGTGGCCTGTCAATGTGAAGGACGGACCCGCAACCTGGCGTCGCAGTATCTACGTATTCATGCGCCGGTCCATGCGTGTTCCATTTTTCGAGACCTTCGATGTTCCGGATGCCATGCAGAGCCGTGGGGTCCGGGAGCAGACTACGGTTCCAACCCAGGCCCTGCTCCTCCTGAACAATAAATTCGTCCGGAATCAGGCTGGTCATTTTGCGAGCCGGGTTGTCAATGCCGTGGGAGAACTGGACCCAGGAAATCCGGACCGGCTGCGTGCGATCGTGGAGGAAGCCTACTGGCTGGCTCTGTCACGGAGCCCCACCGAGACGGAAATCACGCTCGGATCCGGACTGCTTTCCGAGGATGGGCAGAGCGTTGAAAATTTCTGCCACATTCTTCTGACCCTTAATGAATTTGCCTATGTCGATTGACCTTCAGGGCTTCCGTAAGCCGGTAACCCGGCGCGATATGCTTGCGCGGGCAGGATGCGGATTCGGCTCCCTCGCCCTCGCTGGGCTNATGTCGGATCAGAAGCTNCTGGCAAGCCCGGGGTCACCAGAAANCGGTCTGGANTCCCCCCTCTCCCCAAGATCTCCGCATTTCCCCGGCCGAGCCAAGAGTGTCATCTTCCTTTTCATGTATGGCGGTCCCAGCCATGTGGACCTGTTCGATTACAAGCCCGCTCTGGAGAAACACTCCGGGAAAAAGGTTGGCGAGGTGGCGGATACCAAGGGTGCGCGCAGCAGCGGAGGCCTGTATCCCTCTCCCTACAAATTTGCCCGGCATGGACAGAGTGGGCACTGGGTCTCCGAGTGCTATCCACACCTCTCCCGGATGATCGACCACACCGCTATGCTGCGCGGCGTATACGGACACTCGATCAGCCACGCGCCCGCTCTTTTTGAGCTCAATACCGGGATGATCCGCACCGGATTTCCCAGCGTGGGCTCCTGGGTAACCTACGGGCTCGGCACCGGCAACCAGGACCTTCCCGGTTTTGTGGTCCTCTACGATTACAGGGGAGGACCGATCGGAGGTGCTCCGAACTGGGGGTCGGGATTCCTCCCCGGGGCCTTCCAGGGGACCCCGGTTCGTTCAAAGGGCACACCGATTCTCAACCTCAANAGNCCGGAGCAACTGGAGAGCTCCCAACAGCGGCAATTGCTCGATTATGCTGGCAAGCTCAACCGCCGGCACATGCAGAACTATCCTGCCGACAACGCCCTTGAGGCACGTATAGAATCCTTTGAACTTGCTTACCGGATGCAATCGGCTGCACCCGAAGCACTTGATATCTCCGGGGAAAATGAGGCTACAAGGAAACTTTACGGTATCGAAAGCGGTAACCCTGGAGAGTATTTTGGCGGTCAGTGCCTGATGGCCCGGCGGCTCGTTGAACGCGGGGTCCGCTTCGTCCAACTGTATTCAGGTGGGGGCCATGGCGATAACACATGGGATGCTCATGGCAACCTGACGGCAAACCATGACAAACACTGTGCCGCCACGGATCAACCGATCGCAGGGCTCCTCCAGGACCTCGAACAGCGGGGCATCCTTGATGAAACCCTGGTGGTATGGGGGGGGGAATTCGGGCGCACTCCCCAGAAACAAGGGGGCAATGGTCGCGATCATCACCCTTTTGGCTTCACGATGTGGATGGCGGGGGGAGGAATCAAGGGAGGAGCAAGCTACGGAGAAACCGATGAGATTGGCTACCATGCTGCAGTGGACCGGACATCCGTACATGACATTCATGCCACGATCCTCCACCAGATGGGAATNAACCATAAGCAGCTTACCTATCATTTCAGCGGACGCGATTTCCGGTTAACGGATGTCGCAGGCAAGGTCATCGACAAGATCATTGCCTGAACTGCACTTCTGCCCGGACCACTTCCTGCACCGGGAAAGGGCCTTTCAGAAAGAACACAGGCCGGATCCTCCGGCGGACGCTCAAATGACCCCCAGTCCCCGCCCTGTCCTGGTGAAGGCATCCACTGCGCGATCGAGATGCTCCGTGGTGTGAGCTGCCGAAATCTGCGTGCGGATACGCGCGGAATCACGCGGCACCACCGGATAAAAGAACCCGATGGCATAGACCCCGTGTTCCAGAAGTTTTTCCGCAAAGCGCTGCGAAAGGGAGGCGTCCCCGAGCATGATAGGCGTGATGGGATGATCCGCACCCGCGATCCGGAAACCGGTCCGGGCCATCGCCTCACGGAAATAGGCCGTATTTTCCTTCACCCTGTCAGCTAATCCGGTGGAGGACTCCAATAACTCGAAAACCTTCAGGGAAGCCGCGACGATAGCCGGCGCAATGCTGTTGGAAAAAAGATAGGGCCGTGATCGCTGGCGCAGCAATTCAATGATTTCCCTGCGCCCGGAAGTGTAGCCTCCTGAGGCCCCACCAAGAGCCTTGCCCAGGGTCGAGGTAGTCAGNTCTATCTTTCCGAACAGGTCGCAGTGCTCATGCGTTCCCCTTCCCCGCGATCCCAGAAAGCCCGTGGCATGGCAGTCATCGAAATGCACGAGGGCGTCATACCTGGCCGCCAGTTCGTGAATTCCATCAAGGTTGGCAATCACTCCATCCATGGAGAACACCCCGTCGGTGGTAATCAGTTTCCGGCGAGCTCCCGCAGCCTCGGCCTCCTGCAATCTCGCCTCGAGGTCAGCCATGTCGTTATTGGAATAGCGGTATCGCTGCGCCTTGCAGAGGCGGATCCCGTCAATAATCGACGCATGATTCAGGCTGTCGGAAATAACCGCATCTTCAGAAGTCAGGAGTGTCTCAAAAAGACCCCCATTGGCATCAAAGCAGGAAGGATAAAGGATAGTGTCTTCCGTCCCCAGAAACGAGGTGATCGTCTCCTCAAGCTCGCGATGCACCTCCTGGCTCCCACAGATAAATCTCACCGAGGCCGTTCCGAACCCCCATCGCTCCAGAGCCCCACGAGCCGCCTCCACAACCTCCGGATGATCCGCAAGACCAAGATAGTTATTGGCGCACATGTTAAGGACTTCACGCCCATCCTCCAGCCTGACCAGGGCAGCCTGTGATGAATTGATAAAACGTTCCCGCTTGTAGAGACCGGCCTGCTCGATTTCATCGAGAGACCGCCGGAGCTGAAACTGGAGATCGGCGGAGAACACGCCTCATCCTAGAACCATCCGGCCCCCTTTATGAACGAGAATCCTCACTCATTCGCCTGACTCCACGACGCTCACCCAGGAACGTTCATGAGGGACAGCCGGCCTCCAAATGGTGTCAGGACTCCCTCGGAGCAGAATCCAGCCCGAATACGCCATGGACAACCCGTGCTGCATCCTCAATCCGGTTCTCATCCACCGTGACCGAAATCTTGATCTCAGAGGTGCTGATCATCCCGATATTGATTCCCGATTCACCCAGAGCCTTGAACATCTGGGCTGCAACCCCGGAGTGTGACCGCATGCCGATCCCGACTACCGAGAGCTTGGCGATCCCCGCTTCGCTCTCAAGGTCGGCATCTCCTCCCAGTTCAGCAAGGACGGGCTTGAGCGATGCCTGCGCCCGACCCAGGTCGTTGGTATGCATCGTGAATGAATGCCGGGCATACCCGTCATGCGCAATATTGGAGACAATCATGTCGATGTTGATCTCATCATCTCCAAGCACGCCGAGGATTTGACCAGACATTCCGGGTTCATCGGGAATACCGGTAATGGTAACGCGGGCCTGGGAGCGCTCGATGGAGACTCCCCGGATGACGACGGCTTCCATGGCTTCATGTTCTTCTGTCACAATAGTACCGGGGTTGTTGTTAAGGGAGGAACGAACCTCAAATCTTACACCATATTTCTTGGCAAATTCAACCGAACGCGACTGCATCACCTTGGTGCCCACCGAGGCAAGCTCAAGGAGTTCGTCATAGGAAATCTCCGGCAACTTCCGCGCATCAGGGACCACTCTCGGGTCAGCGGTGTATACCCCGTCGACATCGGTGAGAATCTGACACAGGTCCGCATCAATCGACGAGGCAAAGGCGATTGCGGAAAGGTCCGATCCCCCGCGTCCCAGGGTCTGGATCAACCCTTCCTCGTTTGTGCCCTGAAACCCTGCAACGATAACCACCTTGCCTTCTTCAAGATAACGGCGGCTGAGGCTCGGGTCGATGGCAGCGATTCTCGCCCTGGTATGGGACCCGGAAGTCTTCATTCCTGCCTGACGCCCGGTAATGGAAACCGCTTCCACCCCGATTTGCCTGAGAGCCATGGTCACCAGGGCGATTGATTGCTGTTCTCCGGTTGAGAGAAGCACATCCATCTCCCGGTCAGGCGGGTCATCGCAGACCTCCTGCGCCATGGCGATGAGCTTGTCCGTCACTCCTCCCATGGCTGAAACCACCACCGCGACCGAATGGCCTTCTTCCAGCAGGGCCTTGATGCGGTTGGCTACGTTGCGGATCCTGTCAAAGGAACCCACCGACGTGCCGCCGTATTTCTGGACAATGAGCATGACAATCAGCAAGCAGCCCCCAGCCGCGACATACAATCCCGCCGGGAGCAGACAGGGAAGAAATGGCAAGGAGCGGAGCGCAGAGCGTTAGCGCCACCGGGGGACGAGGGCAAGCTTCAGTTCCTGATTTTGCTACGGGGTTCCATCATGAGCGCCGGGACCATGGGAGCAATCCGGCTACTCAGCCAATGGCACGATCGGGCTTTCCCACCCTGCCATGTCAGAAGGCTTGGTCCCAGGGCGACGCCGGCCACCGCCCCTCCCCCATGTTGGATTGAAGGGGCCAACAAAGTCCACCTTGGCCGTGGGAACAATCTCGTCCTCCAGCCCTACCGCCCAGAAACAGGCATTTACGAGAAGCCGACGGTAGCCCTCGCTGAGGATATCATTCGAGGCCCCGTAGGTGCTGGTAAATACCCGGCCCTCTTCCCCGGATTTTCCCCGGTAACTGCGAGTCCACGCACCGGGCACCGGCGGCATCTTCTCATTGGATGGTGAATCTGGCGACATCCCCTGCAGAGGCTGGGCCATGGCGAGAACCGTACTTGGCTCAAGCGGTGCAGCCTTGTAGCCGCCACACTGTGCCCACATGTCCTTGACCCCCCTTAGAATCGGATGCCCTTTCTGGGAAGGAACAACATCGAGCCTGGTACTCTGTCGGTGATTTCCACCGTAGTGCCCAGCCCACTTTTCGCCCAATACCTGGCGACCCCAGCCGCCCTTGTATTCCTCTCCTCCAAAGCCGTTGCTGTATTTCGCCCACTTGCTGTCACCGGGAATACGGAACCCATGGGTAGCGGTCCGAAGCCCAACGATGGGCCCTCCCCGGTCGAGATAGTCCACGAAGTGCTGCATCTGTTCATCGGGCCAGTTCTGGAACCGGGTGAAGACCACCATGAGATCTGCCGACTTGAGAGCCTCCATGCCAGGGACATTTGACGCCCCCGGAACAATTTCACCCTTGCCGTTGACCCCGAACAGGACACTGCATTTAAACCCATGGTGCCGTGCCAGAATCCGGGCAAGGGCCGGGAGGGTTTCCTCAGATTTGTATTCATGATCACTCGCAATAAAAACGAGATGCTTACCCTGCCCCGCTCCGCTGGAGCCTTCGTAAACGAGTGGCCCGGCTGGGACGGCACCAGAAACAGACAGGAAGAAACCGGTAGCAAGCAGGAGGCGCATTGTCTTCATGGGGCAAAACTAGATGCCTTCACCGCGCCCCCGCAAGCCCTGTCCCCTTCATGAACGGACGAGTTCCCTGCCGCCGTGGCCTCATTTCCCGGTCCGGGACGAACAATTGAGGTATGGCCGGCGCAATTGTAGGCTTGCAAGTCGGTTGTGGAGCAGTTGGGGTAACTCAGCTCCCCGTGTCTCTCCCATATCATTCATGAACAACAATCGCAGATCCAACAGGGCTCTCCGTGCCGGAAAATCGCACATGATGCAGATCCTCATAGGTGCCGCAGTGGTCGTTATCGGGATTGGCGTTGTGACGACCATGATGAAGTCCGGAAAGACCAAGCAGAACGAGGCCGAGGCCCTCAAGAAGATGAAAGGAATAGGTGAGGCCCTGTCCGCCTATCTCAGCGACAACAATGGGGAATTTCCCCTGGAAGATGCCCCCGGCAAGGATACCTGGCTCAATGCCGCCAAGCCAGAGGCCGAGAAAGTCTGGTACAATGCCCTGCCAATGCAAATGGGAGACACCCCGGTAGCGGACCTCGGCGACGACCCCGCAGCACAGTTCTATCAGAAAAGCTACCCGCTCTTCCTCCCTGGCGCGGATTATCCCCCGAACAAAAAGAAGGGTAAACCCTACTTTGCCTTCGGGTTTAACAGCAGCCTTCAAGTCAAGGGCGAAGATGGTTCTGAAAGACCGGCAAATCTCGCTGGTATTCAGTTTCCGGACCGGACCGTTGCCTTCCTCGAGCGTGGAGTCAAGAAAGCCGAGGAAACCAGCAAGCTGCAGGGGGGATCCGATGGAGGCCCCAAGGCGAACGCCAAGAATTTCGTAGGACGCTATAACGGCAAGGGGCACATCGTGTTCATCGACGGACACGTGGAAATGTTCACATTCGAACAACTCACCGACCCCATGGGGAAGCCTGACAACGGAGGCGAGGCCAATGTCTACTGGACCGGGGATCCGGACAAAATCCCCAACTAGGAAACTTAGCAACGCCCCCTGATCGACAGCCCGGTAGAGTCTAAAGCGATTCGATCCGGAAAACCACGGGGCGCTCAGTAACACAATCCAGAGCCTCGATCTTCTTCAGGGCACCCTTGAGAGTGCCAAAGGGGCAGGTATGAAGAAGAAAAACCATGTCAACGAACTCGGCATCGGGTTCGTCCGGGTCAACCGGTGAATGTGTTCCGCTGATCCCAATGCCGGCTCCAGCGAGCAGGGAGGCAATGTCAGCCACCACTCCCGGTCGATCAGTCACTGGAAAACGCACGTAATAAGCAGTCTCGGTCTCATCGATGGGCTTGATGACTCCCTGTTCGCGGTATGGCAGAAACCCCCTGTGTCCTCCCTCGCTAGCCTGACGTAAAAAACGCCCGGCCTCCACAAGGTCGGCCACGACCGAGGAAGCGGTAGGATCCTGTCCCGCACCCCGTCCGTAAAAGAGTGAATCCCCAACTCCGTCTCCTCGCACCGCCACTGCGTTGAAGACATCGTTGACCGAGGCAAGAATGTGCGTCTTCGGAATGAAGGACGGTTGAGTGCGGATCTCGATGGATCCATCCTCGTGTTCACGCACGATGCAGAGGAGTTTCACGACGTAGCCAAGGTTCTTGGCGAAGCGAATATCGAGGGGCCGGACATACTCAATACCGCGAACATAGACCTCTTCAGGATCGATGGGAAATCCATGGGCAAGTGTTCCCAGCAGGATTGCCTTGTGGGCTGCATCCCATCCGTTGACATCAAGGGTTTCGTCAAGCTCGGCATAACCCAGTTCCTTGGCTTCCTTGAGCGCATCGGGATAATCGAGCTCAGCCTCAGTCATCCTCATCAGGATATAATTGGAAGTCCCATTGATAATTCCCGCTATTGAGTCGATTCGATTACTCACCAGGGACTCCTGAACTGCCTTGATGATGGGGATGCCTCCTGCCACTGCTGCCTCGAAATGAATGGGAACATCATGCTTGCGGGACAACTCAAAGAGGTCAGCTCCTCGCTCTGCCAGTAGCGCCTTATTTCCCGTAACCACGGGTTTGCCGGCCATGAGAGCTGCCGCCACGAGTTCGTAGGCAACGTCTGTGCCTCCTATCAACTCGACCACGACCTCAACCCCGGGGTCAGCTACCATTGACTGCCAGTCCGTCGTGAAAAGGTCAGCTGGCGCAGCAGCCTCCCGAACCTTCTCGGGATCGCGCACCACGATCCGGCGGATCTCAAACTTCAATGCCCCCCCGGCACGCTCGGAAATCAAACCCCCATTACGTGCGAGGACATTCCAGACTCCGGCACCAACCGTGCCAAACCCGGCGATGCCGAGTCCTATGGTAGTGCCATTTTTACTCACGCGGAACCGATAGCGGATGAACGAAGAAGCGCAAAGGCTCAAAGAGGGTAAAGATCCCTCGATTACTGACATAGCTGCCCGGGAACAGCAGGTTCCGCGGGGCCTTTTCCAGTGCGAGAATCCTCCCGGAAACAAGGGGAACCGGGGACTTTCGAACCCTGAGGAGTCCTCCAGAGTTCGCTGAACCCCCCGAATATCCCGGATTAAGCAGGATATCAGGCCTTTCCCTCCAACTGTTCCACGGATTTCCGGGGTCCGTGGAGAGATAATCACATTTGTCTGAATTGAGACTACGCCCGGTGACGTTATACTGCACGGGACGCATGAGCATGGATTCGCGTTATACTTGGGACTCCGCCCGCAGCGGGGGAACCCGCTACCGGGGTTCCCGCCGAAGGAAATTCGGTTTCTGGGTCCTCCTGGCCGTAAGTGTCGCGGTGATCCTGCACGGTATAGGGCTCTGGGCCCTCGGGCGCTTCAACCTCCTTTTGGAACTCGCGGACTTTGACTGGACCTCCCAGACCTTCCAGGTCAGCGCAATAGAGGAACTTCCCGACGAGGTTATTGCTCCCGAGCTCACGGGCGAGGAGGCAACTCCTCCGCAAGAGGCTGCGGATCTCCTTACTGAAATAGAAGAGCTCATTCCGGAACTTGATGACATGGAGATCGATATAGTTCCCGGACTGGAAAAGCCCAAGGTAGCGCTTGAACCACTCAAACCGGCAAGGGTCGGCGAAGAAAACGGACAGTTACTTGAACCACTCAAGGCCCCAGAGGTAGAGACCAGCCTCGGGGAACTCGGACGTAATGAGCCCCTCTTGACCGAAGTTCCGGAAGGACGGGTGGTTATCGAGGAAGGCAGTATCTCCGCAGATCTCCCCGACCCCGATTCCTTCCTGAAGGACGCCGCAGTTCGTGGTGCTAATGGACTGGAAGAAAACGGACTGATGGAGGGATACACCGAACTAGGGCGCTACCTGAACTTCGATGTAGATCAACTGGACAAGGGCAGGGCCGCCCTTCCCAGTGACCTCCTCTTTGAGTTTAACCAGAATGAACTCAAGCAAAACGCCAGGCTTGGGCTCATGAAACTCGGGATGCTCATTGACCGGAACCCGGAAATGTACTGTATCCTGGAGGGTCACTCTGACCTCTTCGGCAGCGATGCCTACAACCTTCAGCTGTCCCGCAAGCGTGCTCTGGCCGTAAAGAACTGGCTGGTTGATTCCCTCGGCCTCGACGGCACCCACATCATCGTCCGTGCCTACGGCCACTCCAGACCAAAGGTGCTGGAAGGCGACCAGAGTCAGCAGGCCATTAATCGCAGGGTCGACATTCTCATGAGAAAAAAGATCCCCCCCGAGGAAATCATTCCCGTGCGGGTCAAGCCGACCAAGCCCTCCCCGTCCTCCATTACCGAGGGGGCCTCTTCTTCTCCACCAAAGGCCCAGCCTGTCCCGCCAAGAGCCCTCCCCGTCCCCGAGGAGTCACCCTTTCCTCCACCCGAGCCACCTCGCCCGAAACCGGCAGACTCTCCACCCCGGGCCATCCCGGTGGAAGAGGCCGCCCCTCCTCCACGAGCCGTTCCGGTTCCCGAGGAGGGTCTTCCGGGAGCTCCGATCGAACCGGTGGAAGAAAATCAATAAACGCCAGAAGAGCTCTTCCTGCTCTCCTTCGCCGCTGCGCCGAGACTACTTACTTCGAATTCTCGGTTTCCTCCGGTTCTCCGGCTTCCTCCGACTCCCCGGCTTCTTTTAACCCCTTCGACTCTTCCGCTCCTTCCGGAGCAGAGGGCTCCTCTGATTTGGAAGACGAATCGGCCTCACTCCCCAGTATGACCCGCTTATCGCTGGCCAGCATCTCGGCAAGGACATCCCACCCTCCAGCGCGCTGAAGATTGAAAAGATATAAATAGAGGGAGACGATCCTCGGGTTAAAGTCCGCATAAAGACCATCAACCGTTTCCTTTAGCCTGGCAGGATCCATTTCGGCTGGAAGCTCTCCCTCAACCGAACCCTCCCCGTTGTGATCAATCCCCATGCCGTCACAGAACCGGATGAGAAGTGGTTGCTGGAACTTCATGAACCAGACCTGCAGGAGATGTTCCCCAACAGTATCGCTCCCACGCAGTCCCAGGGTCTTATGCATCCAGGCGATCTGCTCGACCACAGGCTTCTTCTGGATGAAAACGGGCCGTAATTTCCGCGACTGGGCCAGACTTGCCAGGGCACTCTTGTAAACCTCTCGATCCTCATCCCGAAAAGTAGTGAAAAGCTCCGTCACGATGACGGGGTCAACTTGTTTGAAAAGCTCGTGTGGTTTCACGGAATTAATGAAGCGGTTATCCGCTCTCAACTGGCAAGGGTCAAGGCTCGGAACCTTCTGGAATTCCTTCTCCTCCCGGCCCCGTTCCCGCGTCCCGGGCTTCCAGCGAGAGATAGCACTGAATCTCATCACCCGGGACATTGGCCCGCATGAGCGACTCTCCAACCAAAATGGCATTGGCTCCGGCATCGAGAACCCGCTGGGCATCATCCGTCGTCCTGATCCCGGACTCGGAGACAACGGTGACATGATCCGGCACCTCCTCAACCAGTCTCTCCGTTGTCGCAAGATCGGTCTCGAAGGTCTTAAGGTTTCGGTTATTGATCCCCACCAGGTCCGCTCCCAGATCAATCGCTCGCTCCATCTCTGCAAGACTGTGAACCTCCACCAGGACATCCAGCTGCAGATCCCTGGCCGTCTGGTAAAACCTTTTCAGGTCATCATCACTGAGACAGGCCACGATAAGTAGAATCGCGTCAGCGCCGGCAATCACCGCCTCGTATATCTGAGCTTCGTGCACAGTGAAGTCCTTGCGCAATAGCGGAACGGATGACTCTCTCGAGATATCGGAAAGGTATGTGAGGGAGCCTTGGAAATACTCCCTGTCAGTGAGGATTGACATACAGGAAGCGCCGCCTTCGAGATACATGCGGGCCTGCCGGAGAGGATCAAAATTTGGATCAATTATACCGGCTGATGGAGAGGCCTTTTTCACTTCTGCAATCACACCGAGTCGATCGGGTCCGCAGTCCAGTGCGGCTCGGAAACCACGGAACTCATTTCGCTGCAGCGCTTGTGCCTTCAGCTTGGCAGCAAGAGGGACAAGAGACTCAATCTCCCTGCGCTTGAAAGCGACGATTTCCTCAAGCTTGTTCATCCGTCAGAAAAGATTTAAGCGGGATTCCGCCCCGATGCATACGAGATTTTTCGGCTCAGACCATCTTGAACGCCCTTTCCCCGCACGAAAAAGGGCTTGCGAGTAAGACCCGGCGGTGTATCTAGGCCCAACCAAGGATGCGGGTGTAGCTCAGTGGTAGAGCGTCACCTTGCCAAGGTGAATGTCGACGGTTCGAATCCGTTCACCCGCTCCATCCAACCAGCCGGGAGAGGAAAACCTCTCCCGGCTGACTTGTTTCAGGACAGAGCCCCGGAATAACGGCACCCGGAAGGCATCTGCTTGCAGACAGGGCATGGGAGCTTGCCTTGAGCTGCCTGATATTGCGATACTCGACATCCCGCTCAACCCCCATGATCCGCTCTCCCCGCCTCACGGGCACACTCCTTTCCTGTGCTGCCCTCTTCCTCCTGGTGCTGCCCTCGGAAGGTGCTCCTCCTCAAATTGAACTCTTTGCCGCAAGTCAGCCCTCCGTGCCTTCCGGCAGCAGCGTGAGCTTGGAATGGCTCGTTACCGGTGCAGATACGCTCAGCCTCGACGGAGTCGATGTCAGCTCCATCACCACCCTGGCCGTCAGTCCTCTCATCTCAACTACCTATACCCTCACCGCCTCAAATGCAGATGGGGAGGCAACCTCCAGCCTCGACGTCACGGTCCTCAATGCTCCCCGTGTGGTCGGGGCACAGGCAAGGTTCGTCGAGGTCATAAAGAATGATCCAGACAATACCCGGATGCACCTTTCGGAAATAGAGGTCTTCCGCATCGGGGTTTCACCCGACGAAAAAGACAGCGACGGGACCAGCCGTAATGACCTCGTCCAGGCTGGGACCCCTTCGACTGTCTCTACCCGCACAACTGCCCTCCTCGATCACGGAGACCCGGCCGGCGTATTCGATGGAGATCTGGAACGGAGCAGCGGAGTCTGGTCTACCAGTCAGGTTGCTGGCACAACTGCCAGTTACATGCTCGACCTCGGAAGCACCGAGCCGATCGGCTTCGTGCGTCTCTTCGGCCGGGAAGATGCTTGCTGCCTGGAGCGTCTCGAGAACATTTCTGTCAGGCTCTACGGAGACAACGAAGGAACCCCCGGAGAACTCATTAACAGCGCGACGTTCCTGGGAACCGCGCCCCCCGGGGAAAGCGGGCACATCGAACTGGACCTCTCCCTGCCGGATCCTGGCATCCGCAGCTTTACTTCCAACCGAAGCTTCATTGCACCGGGAGCTCCCGTAACCCTCTCCTGGGAGGTCAATTCAAGTATCACTGCCGTAACGATTGACCAGTCCATAGGCGATGTCACCAAACGAACCGTGGGGGAGGCTGGCGAAATCACACTCGAAAGAGGGCCAGATACCACCACGGTCTATACCCTCAATGCCGAATGGCCTGGCGGGACGAGTCAGGCCAGCCTGGCAGTGGAGGTGTCAGACCTTCCACTCATCTATGACTTCACCTCCAATCAGAGTCTGGTCCCCCCGGAATCTCTGGTTTCCCTCAGTTGGAATGTCCTTAATGCCACCACTCTGACCCTGAACGGCATCGATGTAACAGGGAAGCAAGGCATTGACCTGTCTCCCGACCGGACTGCCGATTACACCCTCATCGCCAGCAACGCGCATGGAACCGAATCACGCAGCATCCGCATCGCCGTGGTCGCTAACGGGGAGCCCCTGATCACCGAATTCCTCGCCGACAACGAAAGCACCCGTCGGGATGAGGACAACGAATACTCGGACTGGATAGAAATATACAATCCCTCCAGTGAACCTGCCTCATTGAACGGCTATTACCTTACCGACGATCCCGGAGACCTGCAGAAGTGGCGTTTCCCGGATGTCACTATTGCTCCCTCTGGTGGATATCTTCTCGTTTTCGCATCGGGAAAGAACCGAAGCCTGGCGAACAGCGAACTGCATACCAGCTTCAGCCTCGACCGGGACGGCGAGTACCTCGCCCTCGTCAAACCGGATGGCACCACGATTCTCAACGAGTTCGCTCCCTATCCTGCCCAACGCCCGGACATTTCCTACGGTTTTGACGCCAGATCCCTGCGAGAAGGCTACTTCACAACAGCCAGCCCGGGATCTGCCAATCGGACAGGGTTTACTGGCTTCGTGGCAGATACCACCTTTTCCGTTGATCGAGGATTTTTCGATAATCCCATCGACGTATCCATTACCAGTGCCACCGAAGGAGCCTCCATCCGCTACACCACCGACGGCTCGCGACCCACAGCCAGGACCGGGTTGGTTTACACCGGACCGATCCCCCTCGAGACCACCACGGTCCTGCGCGCCGCGGCATTCAAGGCGGGCCTCGTTCCCACCAACGTAGACACCCAGACCTATATCTTTCCCGCCGCGGTCCTGGCCCAGCGCAACATGAACACGAATGTCACGCAGCATCCGGTCCACGGCCCGCTGATGAAAGAAGCCCTCACGGCAGTGCCCTCCATCTCACTCGTCTTCCCCGGTGACATCGATCGTGTTGAGAAACAGGCTTCCGTGGAATTCATCAATTTTGAAGCCGGCAGCACCCAGATGGATATCGGGATGGAGCGTTATGGCAACTACCATACCGATTTCAGCAAGCGCAGTATCCGGATGAATTTCCGTTCCGAATACGGACCCGCCAAGCTCCGGTTCCCTGTTTTTGACGGGCACGAATACGAGTCCATCCCTCCTGCCAGCCAGTTCAACAGCATTGACCTGCGTTCCGGTAATCATGACATGCAGGCCCGGGGCGCCTACATGTCCAACCGCTTCACCGATGACACCATGCTCGACATGGGAAACATCGCTCCCCACGGACGATTCGTACACGTCTATCTGAACGGTCAGTACTGGGGCCAGTATCATCTCCGCGAACGTTGGAATGCATCCATGTTCTCCGAATACTTCGGAGGTGAAAAGGAGGACTATGAAGCCGTCAACGCCAACAATACCGGAAGCGACTTCCTCTCCGGGGTGGTCTATGACGGCACCGGGCGCTACTGGAACCAGGCCAGATCCCTCGTGAATCGCCCTAACACCTTTGCCGCTATCCGCCGCTACATCGACATCCCCAACCTCATCGACTTCATGATCGTGTGGTCCAGCGGAAGCAGCGAATCAGAATTCCGGTCCGCCGGGGCGGTCCCCCTGGGAGTCCCCTTCAAATTTTTTATCAAGGATGCCGACGGCTGGCTTCGAGGAGCTGGCTCCGGGCGTGAAACCCACCAGGGCCCGCTCGGTCTGATGACTCGCCTGCGCGTGGAAAACGATCCCGATTACAAGATCCTGCTGGCCGACCGGCTCCACAAGCACTTCTTCAACAACGGAGCCCTCACTCCCGGGGCCGCCATCAGCCGCCTGCAGGAGCGGGTAGACGAAATCGAGGTCAGCTTTCTTGCCGAGTCTGCCCGCTGGAACATGCAGAGCCCCACTTCGTGGCGAAGCTATCAGACCAATCTCATGCGCAACACGTTGCGCCGTCTTTCCAGGGACATGGTCGCAAAATACAGGAATGCTGGTCTCTATCCTGACACCCCGGCCCCCACTTTCGCCCCTCATGGCGGCGCCCTCCCCGGCGGAACTGTCCGCCTCACCGCACCCGGGGAAATCTACTACACCATTGACGGAACCGACCCTCGCGCACCCGGCGGAGCAATCTCCGACACCGCCCTGCTTCACGACGGCTCACTCATTCTAAATACCGTCACCAACCTGCGGGCACGCACCCGGTCAAATGGCCAGTGGTCCGCTCTCAACGAGGCCCTCTTTGTCCCGGAGCAGAATTACAGCAACCTGGTCGTATCAGAACTCATGTACAACCCCGGGCCAGCCTCGGCCTCGGAAATCGCAGCCGGGTTCGAGGATAGTGAGGACTTTGAATTCCTTGAACTGCTCAATACAGGACAAACAACTCTCAGTCTTGAAGGGCTTCACTTCGCTGAAGGCATCGAATTTGATTTCAACAGTGGTTCGGTCACCTCGCTGGGACCCGGTGAACATCTCCTCCTCGTAGAAGACAGGGCAGCCTTTGAGTTCCGTTACGGAACAGGGCGCCCAGTCACAGGGCAGTATACCGGACAGCTACGTGATGAAGGGGAGACCCTGCAACTCCTCAGCCCTCTCGGAGAACCCATCCTTCACTTCACCTATGACAACCGCTCCCCCTGGCCCATCAGGGCTGCTGGCCGGGGATCATCACTGGTCCTGGTTGACGCCTCCTCTCTGCCGGACCATGGCCGGGCCTCCAGCTGGCAGGCGGGAGCAATGGGCGGCACTCCCGGAATCCAGAACGAGCAGCCTCTCTCCTACCAAGTCTGGGCTACCCGCCAGGGAATTACCGACTCCGCGAGCGACCCTGATGCAGATGGCTGGAACAATTTCCTCGAATTCAACCTGCTCGGGGATCCCTTTCAGGCAGCGCCGATGAGCCAGTCGATCCGGGTCGAGGTCCAATCGCTGGACCTGGGCGCGGGGCCTGAGGATTATCTCACCCTCACCCTACGCCACCGCGTGACTGATAGCGAAATCCTCCTCGTTCCCGAGCTGTCTCAGGATCTCCTGAACTGGGACACCGCCCCGGGGGCGGTGCTCCATGGACGAACCTTCCATTCGGACAATTCAGCTACTTCGATCTACCGCAGCCCGGATCCGCTCACCATCAACCCTGAGGGCTATCTCCGGATCCGCTTCGAACGCCCGTAATCAGGCATATCTCCCGGCAAATCCCTGGAATCCCAGCAAACAGGACAAACGGGAAGATGACAGGACCCCTGACATTGGTTACCATGGCTCAGTGCTTTCGCGTTGCCTTGACGTGCCTCACGCCCTAGACCCCTCCGCCCGGCAACGGCCCATCAACAACCCCTGAATAATTTTGCCCACTCAAGTCGGTCTCATTTCCCTTGGCTGTGCCAAGAACCTGATCGATTCCGAGATCATGGTCGGACACCTCCAGAAGGAGGGAATGATCATGACCCCGGAACCCGATCTCGCCGATGTCCTCATCGTCAACACATGCTCCTTCATCGACGTAGCCAAGGAAGAGTCCGTACAGACCATCATCGAGGCGGTCAATTCGCGACAGGAGGATCCCGCCCGTGAAAAGCAGAAGATCATCGTGGCGGGATGCCTCTCCCAGCGATTCAACGTCTCCCGCAACGCAGACGAGCGCCTGCCCGGACTCCTCCCCGAAGTGGACGCTTTCATCGGTCTGGACCAGGTCACGGAAGTGGGCCCCATTGTGAGAAAGGTTCTCGATCGTCCACTGGGTGACGAGTCCCTCGACACTGTCACCGCCAAGCCGCGCTTCATTCCGGATTATACCACCCCGCGCTTCCGCCTCACCCCCGGCCACATGGCCTACGTCAAGATTGCGGAAGGCTGCAACCATACCTGTTCCTTCTGCATTATTCCCACCATACGCGGCCAGCATCGTTCCCGCACCCAGGAGTCGGTAGTACGCGAGGCAGAGAGCCTCGTGCAGGCGGGAGTGAAGGAACTCAACCTCATCTCGCAGGACACCACCTACTTCGGAATGGACCGCTGGGAGGGCGGCCGCGGTCAGCGCGCCAGGCCTACCTCGGGAGTCGATTCCTCCCGCGGGGAGTCCCTCGCCACCCTCCTGCGGGAGTTGAACGGAATTGAGGGCGACTTCTGGATCCGCCTTCTCTACACCCATCCCGCCCATTGGTCCAACGAGTTGATTGAGACCATTGCAACCTGTGAGAAGGTCGCCAAGTACGTCGATATTCCGCTGCAGCATATCAGTGACCACATGCTGGACGTCATGAATCGCAAGACCGATGGCGCTTATATCCGGGACCTGCTGGAGAGGATGCGCCGGGGAATTCCCGGCCTTGCCATACGTACTACCTTTATAACCGGATTTCCCGGCGAGACCCAGGAAGACCACGACGAACTGCTTGAATTCATCCGCACTTTTCAGTTCGAACGTTGTGGCATCTTCTCCTATTCACGGGAGGAAGGCACCCGCGCCCACAAGTTCGATTCGCAGCTTCATCATATGACCATCAAGGCCCGCCATCGCGAGCTCACCGGGGCCATAGACGAGGTAGCCGAAAGCGTGAACCAGAACCAGGTTGGAGCTGTCCGTAAAGTCCTCGTCGAAGAGGAAGGGATCGCCCGCTCCGAATGGGATGCCTCGGACATTGACGGCCGCGTATTCGTCCCGGGAGACCTTCCTGTCGGAGAATTCGCCAAGGTCCGCATAACAGACCACCGGGGTTATGACCTCATCGCAACCGGATCATGAACGAGGCCCCCAAGCACGGTTTCCCGACAGGCCGACCCCACGTGCAAACTCCCGATAAAACGGCCGGCGCCTGATGATACCTCCAGCTTCAGGATCGCCGCTTCCCGTAACATGTCCAAGTCCACGCTGATTCGCAGTATCCGGTCAATGCTTGAGGACCAACTCGCCGTCATGCAGGTTGCAGCTGACGAGGCGAGGGAGAATGCCACTGGCGACGAAACCAGATCCGAGGGGAAGTATGATACCCGGGCCATCGAAGCCTCCTATCTCGCCAGTGCCCAGGCCGAGCAGGTCGCAAGCCTCTCGCAATCGATCGACATGCTGTCCCGCTTCGATCCTCCTGCCTTTGCCGGAGAGGACCCCATTGCTCCGGGGGCACTGGTCGAGGCAGACTGTGACGGCGAGATCACCTATTACCTGCTGGCGCCTGCCGGGGGTGGAAGCACCGTTGGCCACGAGGGCTTTGACTGCACTGTGCTGGCGCCTGAATCGCCTCTTTATCAGCACCTCCTCGGATCCCACCGCGGGGACCTTCTCGAGGACCCCTCACTGATGGTCCTCGGGGTGAGTTGACAAGTTCCCTCCCCCGTTCGTGAGAATCCAGGGAGAGGATCGGTTTCTCCCCAGAATTCCACTTGCTTCTGAACGAGATCTCTCTTGGTTCTCTTCATGTCCTGCATGATCCGACTGAGCATAGTCCTTTTTTCTGCAGTCGCAGTGGCTCAAGCCAACCCGAGCACTGCCCAGAATCCTCCGGATGGGTTCAAGGAGATCGATCAAAGCATCGTCATCTCCACAATCCGGACCCAGATGAAGTATGACGTGCAGTCCTTCACGGTCAAACCGGGGGCAAGGGTCAAGCTGACCTTCAGAAATCCGGACGAGCTCCCCCACAACATCATTATCTGCACCCCGGGATCGACTGGCGGGAAAGACAAGGGTGAAGAGCTGATCAAGGCCGTGCTTGAACTCGGAGCACGGGGGCAGGAGCTCGGCTGGGAGCCCAAGGATCATCCCCGGATCCTGCACAGTTCCGGAATGATCCAACCCGGTCAGGAAACGGTCCTCTGGTTCAAGGCCCCGCAGAAGGAAGGAAACTACCCATACGTCTGTACTTATCCGGGCCATTTTACCCTGATGAACGGCCTGATGACCGTATCCCGCAAGTCCACGCCGGGAGTTGTCCGGGGCAAGGCAAGGAAGGACCCCTTCTATACCTCGCCAGGGATGCGCCGTCGTCCCCAGGTCCGACGAATCTTCATGCCGGAGGCCGGACCAGCCGCCATCGCCGTCGCCGTCAACGATCATCTCCATTACTGCTGGGATGCGGGCCAATGCCGTCTGAGGTATGTCTGGAAAGGAGACTTCGTCGACGGCTGGGATGTCTGGAGAGGAAACGGTAACGGGCTGGCCTCGATTGAGGGCGAAATTCTTCACCGGGAACAAGCCAGCCCCCTGAACCTCAGGACAGAACCAGGGCCTCCACGCTTTCTCGGATATTCCCTCAAGGAGGGGCTTCCAACCTTCCGATGGAAACAAGGCGGAATCGAAGTGGAAGAGCGAATCCAGCCGTCCAAAAGTGGGAAGGCACTTGAGCGGGTCTTCGTGGTCAAGGGCTCCCCGGAAGTCACTGCAAAACCAAAATCCTCAGAACAGATGGCCGTTACTGTTACCAAGTCAACTACCCTGCCCGGAAATAAAAAGGGCTTCCGTATCAACATCACCATGACCCCAATGCCATGATCCGAAGTTTATCTATCTTCGCCCTCGCGACATGTCTCGCCCATGCAGATGTATGGACCGATGCCTTTTCGATCGAAAAGGTTCCAGTTCCTCCCGGGATTGACCCCCAGATTGGCGGCATCGATACCACTCCCGGAGGCAAGGTCGCCTTGTGCTTTCATCGCGGGGAGATCCTCATCTACAGCCCGGCAGAGGGCTCGTGGAGCTCGTTCGCAGATGGACTCCACGAACCTCTCGGGATCCTCGCCGAGAGCGAATCGAGCTTCCTGGTCATGCAACGCCCTGAACTCACCCGGGTCGCGGATACCGATGGCGACGGTAAGGCTGACCTCTACGAAACCGTCTTCGACGACTTCGGGATGACCGGAAACTATCATGAATTTGCATTCGGGCTCGCCCGGGACAAGGAAGGCTTCATCTACCTCGCCCTGGGCACCGCATCCAACGGAGCGGGCATCCGGGAAGAGATCCGAGGGCAATGGAGTGACATTGGGTTGGACCGGAAATATATGCTCAACGGCCCGGAATGGAGAAAATACAAGGGCCGTGCAGGGCGGATGTATTCCAGAGTTCCCTACCGTGGCTGGGTTCTCAAGGTTGCTCCGGACGGGAGTTCATGGGAACCCTTCGCAAGTGGTTTCAGATCACCGGAAGGATTAGGGTTTGATCGAGAGGGAAGGCTTTATGTCACTGACAACCAGGGGGACTGGCTGGGAACCAGCAAGATCCATCATGCCCAGAAAGGCCATTTCCATGGACACCCTGCGTCGCTGGTCTGGAAAGAAGGCTGGACTCGGGAACCCCTGAAGATTCCGGTCTCTGAGCTGGAAGAGTTGAGAACCCCGGCCATGGGATTGGTCCCGCAGGGGGAATTGTCAAATTCGCCAACCGAACCACGAATGATTCCCAAGGGAATCTTTGGCCCCTTGGAGAAGCAGATGCTGGTCGGTGAAATGAACAATCCAACCCTTGTCCGGTTTCTTCCCGATTCCGTAAGCGGGATCTCCCAGGGTGCCGCCATCCCGTTTCTTCAAACAAGGGCCCTCGGCGTTGGAAACCACCGCCTGACCTTCACTGAGGACGGATCCCTCTGGGTCGCAAAGACGCACCTTTCCTGGGCCGGGGGCGAGGGGTTGCTTCGAGTACGCCTGAAAGAAAACGCCAGATCGTTCCTCGCGGTTCAAGACGTGAAGCTCCTCGCGGATGGTTTTTCCCTGACTTTTACCGGGGCCGTGCAGAAAGAGAGCCTCAACGGCCTCAAGATCACCCGGCACACTTACAAATACCATGCTAATTACGGATCGCCCAAGGTCGACAGGAAGGAAGAGTCCTTCAAGATGAGCCTGTCTGCCGACGGGTTGCGTTGTATCCTGAGCCTTCCTGAACTGAAAGAGGGATACCTCTACACCCTCGACCTTCCAGGCGTCGTGTCGCAAGACGGAGACCCACTGCTTGGTGACAAGGTCTACTACACACTGCACCGTAAGAAATAAGATTCCTTGCGATCCGGGCCGGGAAAACTCATCGCCATTTCCCGGCATCGCTGGGGCTGAACACATCTGTGCTAGAACTCTAGCATTCGCTCACATATAGTCCCCGAATGCGGAGAATCTTCACCCGGTTCACCCTGATCCTCCTGCTCGTTGGCGCCTGCTACGCCGGATGGACCTGGCGGGACCGGATCTTCTCGCTCACAGAGACACTCTTCCCTCCCCCCGGAAGTTCCGAACCAACCCCCGATCCCGAAACCTATACCGTCCTCTCTGACGACCTTGAAGCGCATCGCAAACGCCTGGGGCAGCGTTACCTCCAGGCCAGCAGCGAGGCCGAGCGTACTGAAATCCTGGCACAGGCACGCGATCTTCTGGAGATGAGCCTCCCTCGCCTGATGCGTTGCTGGCTTGGGACTCCCTGGGATTTCAACGGAACAGCACACGAACCAGGGGCCGGCAAGGTCGCCTGCGGTTACTTCGTCTCCTCCGTCCTGCAGGACGCTGGCTTTCGTGTCGAATGGGCCCCCCTCGCCCAGCAAGCCTCCCAGAACATCCTGGGCACCTTCATCCCTTCCGATAAAATGAAAATCCGGGTTGGAATGGACTACCATCAATTTCTCTCCGAGGTCGAATCTTCCGGAACAGGAGTTTATATCGTGGGCCTCGACAGCCATGTAGCCTTTCTGGTCGTCACGAGCGGAGGAGAAATTCGCTTCATCCATTCCTCCGGAGCAAGTCCCTACTGTGTGATCGACGAATCCCGGGAGGAGGCCCGTGTCCTGCGTAGCTCGAACTACCGGGTCACAGGCAACCTGACCGCAAGCAAAGACGTGATCCGCAACTGGCTTCTGGGCGAGAAGTTCAAGACCCTGACCCTCTGACCCGCAGCCGTATAACCCGGGAACTTGTAATTCAGCCTGTTTCCGGATCCTTGCCGAAGAGGGACAGGCACTCCATCCGGGCCCGGGGTAGCCCGCCGCAAGCCCTCTCAAGGGCAGCTCCTGCATTCAACCCTTCGTGTCCAACCCCCAGAAGCTCCGCCAGCTGCCTCTCGTAGTGAAGGAGAGCCCGCCGGTCTGCCGGGAACTTTACCAGATAGCCCAGGGCCCGTCGTAACAGGTCAAACAACTCGGGGACCGGATGCTCCCGCTCCACCATCTTCTCCAAGAGCTGCCCGAAATACGAAGCCAGCATGGTTTCTGTATAGCCGCGCCGTATTTCGGCATGAAAATCAGCGACCTCCACCTCCTTCAGGATATGTAACTCGCTTTTCCTGCTCGGCACCCACACCAGATCCGCCTCCACAAAAAGATCGAGCTTTCCTGCAAACGGGCTTCTTGGTCGCCGGGCTCCCTTGGCCACCGTCTTCAACAAACCGATCTCCTCGGTACACCAGTGAACAATCAAGCTCGTGTCGCTTAGCCTGGTAATCCTGATTACGATTCCCCGTGCCTTTTCCATTACCCTGATACTGATTGGCCCCGGGGCCGGCATCCTGATGCTCCCCCATCAGAATAACTGCATCCTGCATCCCGGTAACAAGCTGTCCTCCAATCCATCTCTTTATCCAACCTCCCGGCCCTGCCGCCTCCTGTCAAGGCCCCGCTAAGAAGGGCGATTAGGCAACGGTTTCGATCGCCGCCGCCGCTCATCTCTGCTAGGGCATCGTATCTTCCGAACCGATGTCTGCGCTTGTCTCTCTTCTTGGAATCGCTGTTCTTCTCGGCATCGCAGTCGTTTTTTCCGTAAACCGACGTGCCATCCGCCTTCGCACCGTCATTGGAGCGTTTCTTGTCCAAGCTGGGCTGGGGGCCTTCGTCCTCTTTACGGCCCAGGGCCAAGCCGTCCTTGGAGCTCTCTCGAATCTGGTTCGGGCCATCATTGCGAGCGGAGATAAAGGCATCGCGTTCCTGTTCGGCTCCCTCGCGGAGCAGGATACGATGGGCTTCATTTTCGTGGTCAGGGTCCTTCCCGTGATCATCTTCTTTGCTTCGTTGATAGCAGTCCTTTACCACCTGAGAATCATGCCTTTTGTGATCCGCTCCCTTGGCGGAGCCCTCCGCAAGGCCCTCGGAACCAGCAGGGCAGAGTCCCTCTCCGCTACCGCAAATATCTTCGTGGGACAGACCGAAGCCCCCCTCGTGGTTCGACCTTACATTCCCCGCATGACCCGGTCCGAACTCTTCGCCATCATGGTGGGCGGGCTCGCCTCCATCGCCGGCTCGGTCCTCGCCGCATATGCTGGCATGGGAGTAAAGCTTGAGTATCTCCTCGCAGCTTCCTTCATGGCAGCACCTGGGGGATTACTTTTTGCGAAGATCCTCCTGCCCGAGAATGAAGTGCCGGAGGAGCACCTCCCCCGGAAGGATGAGGAAGACAAACCTGTCAACGTTCTCGACGCCGCCGCACAGGGCGCCTCCGCGGGCCTGAAGCTCGCTCTCAATGTGGGAGCCATGCTCCTTGCCTTCATCGCGCTCATCGCTCTGCTGAACCTCGGCCTGGGGGCCATCGGAGGCTGGTTTGGTCACTCCGAACTCACTCTCCAGCAGATCCTCGGCATCATCTTTGCCCCCCTCGCCTGGATGCTCGGGGTTCCCTGGGAGGAAGCCAGCAGGGCGGGTAGCTTCATCGGCCAGAAAATCGTCCTCAATGAATTCGTCGCCTACAAGGCCCTGCTCGACGACGGAGGACTCTCCCCGCTCGCCGAAGGAATCGTAACCTTTGCGCTCTGTGGATTCGCAAACCTGTCCTCGATCGCAATCCTTCTCGGCGGGATCGGTGGAATGGCCCCCAGCCGCCGGAAGGACATCGCCCGCCTGGGACTGAAGGCCGTCTTCGCAGCATCCCTTGCCAACTTCATGAGCGCCGCGATCGCAGGCCTGTTCCTCTCCCTTACCCTTAGCGTGTAATCATGCCCAAGCCTCCTTCCAGAAAACCAATGATCGAGATTCTCCTCGCCCTTTCCGTCGGCCTCGCTGTCGGCATGCTGGTCAC
>PAQU01000065.1 GCA_002709395.1 Roseibacillus sp.
TTGTAAGGGAGAACTGATAGTTAGTATCATAAAATTTTTTAATAGAGTCAACCATATGGGGTACCGGGAACGGAAAATCCGTAACTTGCGTGAAAATAAGCGATGGCTTGGGAGCAGGTTTTGCCATTCTTTAAGCTGAGAATGGCCCTTTTAGTGGTAATTCCTGGCTAAAGATCCCTGCAGGAGAGATTCAGGAGGCCCTTGCAAAATTAGAGGCAAGGGAATGGTTCGAGAGGAGAATCCGATCTCTCGGGAGCCGCGATGCGCCAGCCTTGTTGCGAGAAGCGCCCTATTTTTTTAGGGGCAGGTATCAATACTATCAGTATATTTTAATATTTTTGTTGATCAAGAGATCTGCGTCTGTAATTTTATTGGAAATTCGAAAGAATTACGCACTCGAACTCAACTCCGCCAACTCCACTGAAATCTATGAAAATGCAAGCCACACAACTGGTTCTCTTGCTGGCTCTGGGAAGCCCTCTTTCCGGCGAAATTATCGGCTCCGTCCCGAACAGTAACCCTTCTCCCCACAAGGATCCTTATACCCCGATCGGCTCGATTTCGGTTACTCCTACCGTGGTCCAACCCGGGGTGCGGCCGAAGATGGTGTGGGAAATCGAGTATCCGGAATCCGTCGCTGATATAAGCCATGTTGATTCGAATGGCACCATTATACCAAGGCAGAGGGTTGACCTGAAGGTAAGGGTGATGGGCGTTGCCCTTCAGGCGGGACATACTCAGCTCCCTGCGGCCCTCTGGGTCCGGGTCGGAGCTTCTGCGCCCTGGGAACTGGTCTTCTACGGGCGCGAAAATGACGTGCAACCTGATGAGATAGTCTTCGAGAAGAAGAATGTGCTGCCCGATACAAAAATTGATTTTTCTGCGCGGGGTCAATCTGCGAGCGGTAGCTGGTACGATACGCATTCAACAGCGGGCTCGGATCTGTCAGTTATCGGGATGGTCAATGGGGATAAGGTGCCGGACTATGCCCCTGCATACGAGCAGGGGAGGATCGAGAGCTTCATGACCCAGTTTCTTAATGAGGATAATCACGTGGTGCTTGGCCCCCGCGATATCATCCATACCTTTGAGCTGGGTACCAGCAGTCCCGGTGCCTGGTGGTTTGATATGCAGGACATTGTCTGCATGACGACGCTCAGCCAGGTTCAGGATCAACGCCGTAGCAATCGCCGCCGCCAGACCAGTGTGAACCTGCTGAGCGCCTCCAGCGCTCATCCCAGCTCGTCTGCCACCGTGGATGACAAGGGAGTCATTACCCGGGGACGGAAAGATAAGTAAGGAGACAGACTTTCGCATCCGGGGCCGGGGTTGGTCCGGATGATTCTGCTGAAAATTCAAATCTTAGATGTCATCATGAAGAAGCTCTTACTTTTATTGGCCGCATCGGCGCCATCCATGGGGCATGCTGCTCCGGAGGACTACGTTAACTTTGTCCGCCAGATCCAGCAGGACAGCGGTATCGAATGGGACATGGGTGTTCTATCGAGTGGAACCAAGATCTCACCAACGGGAGTGAGCACGGCCGGATCGTTCTTTGAGCTCTGGGCAATTCACAATGTCAGTGTCACGGAATACCGGCTCGATGAGCAATACGTGACAGCCTATACCCCTAATGCCACCATCAACATCGTCACGGGAGATCCCTATCTTCCGATCGCGAGAACCCGGGTGGATCAGCCATTCCAGGTGCAGATCTCTGTAAGGGGGCTGATTGACGAAAGCGATCCCAACTATGCAACTGCACCTGATGCGGCCAAGTGGGTGGATTATACGAATTACACTTTTGCGTATCCCGACGAGGCCTACAGCTTCGAGGACGTGAAGAACCCGGTGGGGACGGTGGTGACAGAGGGTTATATGGAGCAGACTGCCAATACGACCATCACCTTTTCTGCTACTAATCTGACGGGCCCTGATCTGACGGAGGTCAAGGGTGAGGAGGTATTCACGATTACTGCCCAGGCTGACTTCGGGGTCTCTGCAACGATTCTTGATTCAGAGAAGGTGCAGATCTGGCCCATTGCCACCGGGGAGATCAGCGGAATCAGTCCTACGAGGTATTACGAGGAGGTTCCGCCCATTTCAGTGAACCTTGGCAATCTTTATCCGGACAGCACAACCTATGTGAGGATATATCCGGGTCCGCAGAAGGAGAATCCCGAGGGGATTAAGACGGTCAATTCGAGTTTTGTGATCATCGAGGATTCCATCCCCCAGAGCCGTGACCTGGTCGTCAAGGCTGTTGATCAGTACTTCACGGAAGAAGGGCTCCACACGATTGAACTTCTGCACCGTACACCGTTTGGTACGGACCTTCTGGATGTGGCTGAGATTAATGTTGACCGGACGATCGAGGTCAATGGCGGGGTTATCGACCAGGAGTAACAAGGCCCTGAACTTGGGCTATTTCACAATCTTGAAGATGAATAGTAACATTTTATTCTGCGTTCTTGCAGCTATCGGAATTAGTTCCCTTGCCGCGGTAGAGCCGATCACCCCCGCAGCTGCAGCGGGAAACAGCAAGGAAAAGCTGCTCAAGGTGCGTCCTCGGATGACGCATGAACAACTAGCAAGGTTGCAACGCCCCCGTGACCCAAAGTTGAGCAGGCAAACGGTCAGGCTCTCTGACGTAGAGCAGCAAAGAGCGCGACAGGCGGATTCCGAGGGGTCAGCAAAGCTGGCCAAGGCCCGGGAAAGCCTGGTTGCACGATCCACGATCGTTTCGGGATCTTCAAGCTGGACTATCGTTCCGCGTGGGGCGGTCCTGGTTACTCCGACTCGTTTTAAGGGGAGAGTTGACGGGAAGCGCGCGGGCAAATTGGTGACTTGGCGGGATTTCTACGCAAAGAATGGTTCCTGGATTCGTCTCCTTCCTGTGACTCTGGCGCAGGCTACTGGTCAGGACCCGCTGAAAGCAGAGTATCTGGAATCGCTGAAGCGTTCTGGTCTTCTGGTGGTAGCGGTTTGTCAGGGTGGCCCCATTTCCGTGAATCTTCCGGTGGAAGGCAAGGAGCCCCCGAAGTTGGCCAAGCCCGTCAAGGCCGCGGAATGGAAATCTGCTTCCCGCCGATAGGCGCAGGGGGATATCTCCCGGACTCTCCGGAGAGCCGGGAAAGGCTGCGGATTTTCTTCGAGTTAGCCTGTCCGGGAGACGGCTGACAGCCTTGGTTTTCCTCATAGCCATCTGGGCGAGAGGCTCAGTTCTTGAGTTGGGGTTCTTTTTCCCTGATAATGAGGAGGTGGAACAAGCGGGCCTGCAGTTGAATTTCTCCTTCACTGAGGGAGACAGGCGAAAACTGAAGAAGACGGAGCTACGCCTTGGCGGGGATCTGGAGATGACAAAGCGCGCCCGATCGCTCTGCATGGGTTTAGGATTGGCTGTGCTGGCAAGGAAGGTAACGGTGCGGTGGAATCCCCGGATGAGGTCAACGGCTGGTCGGGCGACCTGGCCGGATGCCGTGGTGGAGGTAAATCCTGCCCTGCAGGAGATTTCCGAGGGAGAAACCGAGCGCACGTTCCTTCATGAGCTGGCACATCTTGTCGCCTATGAGCGGGCGGGTAAGCGCCGGATTCGTCCTCACGGTCCAGAGTGGCGCAGGGCTTGTTGCGAGCTTGGTATCCCGGGAGAGAGGGCTGGGCACAGTCTGCCCCTGCCTTCCCGCAAAATGCGGCGCAAATGGCGTTATTTCTGTCCCGGGTGCTGGGCGGTGTTTGACCGGGTCCGGAAGATGCGAGGAACCTCCGCATGTTACGCCTGCTGCCTCAAGCATAACGGTGGGGATTACGATGAGCGTTTTCGTTTTGTTGAGAAACGGATTTCGTAGGGAAGATCCTTACTTGCCGGCAAGCTGGGGAAATAGTTTCAGGACCGGGGCAGGGAAGGTATTGGGCCAGCCCTCGTTTTTTGAAGGCAAGCCGGAGTTTGAGCGGCCATACTTGATCGCATGATGAAGATCGGCAACGAGGTCCTGCACTACATCTGGGTATTCGGATTGAAGGTTCCGTGTTTCGGCAGGATCGGCTGAAAGGTTGAACAGCTGAATGGGAGGGAGAGACTTGTTCCGGAGGGCGTTTCTCGGTTGTGGGGCAGACCATCCTCCCGATCCGGGGCAGAGGCAAAGTTTCCAGGCTCCCTTGCGAATGGCAAAGGATCCGTTGATGGAATGATGGATGGTATAGGGGCGAACAGGGGTGAGACTTCCGGGATGATCAAGGGCGCGGAGAAAGGAGAAGGAATCCTCGGCTGCATTCCGGGGAAACTGGCGTCCACGAACTCCGAGGATATCAGCTGCCGTTGCAAAGAAGTCCGTCGTGCAGATGGTCAGGTCGCATGAGCTGTTGGGTTTTATCCGATCCGGCCAGCGAACAAGAAAGGGGACACGATGCCCCCCTTCGTAGATATCGGCCTTGTGTCCCCTCCAGTGGGCATTGGGCTTGTGTCCCTGGGAGACGAGTTTCGGGATTCCAGCGGCCGGGGAGCAACCGTTGTCGGTGGTGAAGACAAATACGGTGCTGCCCGCAACGCTTTGATCGTCCAGCTCCCTCATGACCTCGCCCACCACCCAGTCAGTCTCCATGACGAAGTCGCCATACTTTCCGAGGGGAGATTTGCCCTGCCATTGCTTTGACGGGACAATGGGGGTATGAGGGCTGGTGAGGGGCAGGTAGAGGAAGAAGGGGGATTTGCCCTGTACCGCGGACTTGATGAAGGCCCGTGATTCGCGGGCAAAATCTATGAGACAGTTCTCTGCCTCGAAGTCTGCGGTGGCAGGGCCCTGCCGATTCCAGCCCTTACTCACGGTGGGAACTCCCAGCGCCTTGTCGTTGCGCAGATAGAGGTAGGGAGCCATATCGAGGGAGGCGGGAAAGAGAAAATCATCGGTAAAACCCAGCTTGAGCGGGCCCTGTTGCGGGGGCTTGGAGAAGTCAATATTCCAGCAGGTGCCCCTGGTTGGACCCTCGGTGGCCTTGGCGGGTTGCTTGAGCATGTGCCAGTTCAGTCCGAGGTGCCATTTGCCCACCACACAGGTGCGGTAGCCGCGGTCCTTGAGAAAACTGGCGATCGTTGGCCGCTTGGGATCCATGATGGACCGGTCGGGTGGGAAGAGAACGTGTTTTTTGAGGGGAGAACGCCAGTTATACCGGCCGGTGAGAATCCCGTAGCGGGTCGGGGTGCAGACTGAAGACGTTGTGTGAGCATCGGTGAAGCGCATTCCCTCTGCCCTGAGCTTGTCGAGATTGGGTGTAGGAATCCTGCCCCCTGCATGAGAGACGTCCCCGTAGCCCATGTCATCGGCGAGAATGAAGACAAAGTTTGTCCTAGCCGCGAGGGGCAGGGCCAGAACCAGGAAGCAGGTTGATACAAGGAGAACAAGGGTCTTCATTGTGATTGTGAGTTTGCTTTGAAAATCATTTGACGATCATTTCACCCTTCATCAGGACCCAGTGTCCGGGGAAGGTGCAGAGGTAGGGGTAGATTCCGGGTTTGCCGGGAGCAAGGAATCGCAATGTTTCCGAGGAGTTGGGATCGAGAAGCTTGGTCGCCTGCAGAATGCGCTTATCTTCGGGAATGAAGTGCTTCTTTGCTCCCTCCGGGCTTTTTGCCATTTCATTGGCTGCAGTGCCAATGCTCTCGATGGAAGTGCCCTGCTGCAGCAGGAGGAGATTGTGAGGAGTGGCATCAGGATTCGTGAAGATTAGTTTAACGGGTTGCCCTGCCTTGACTTCAAATCTGTCCCGGGTGAAGAGAAGCCGCTCGGGAACACAGCTGATTTTTATCTCGGCGAGGTTTTTCTGGGAGTCGAAGGCCGCCTCACGGGCATTGCGTGGAGTTGTGCCAGCCTTTGTCCGGGAGCTACGGTCGAAGGTCTTCATGAATTTCTCCACGGCAGGAGGAGCATTATCTCTCCAGTAGGGAAGAATGGATTCTGCACCCAGNGCGGTCCTGATCGCATAGTTCAGATGTGCCTCCCGGGAGTGTGACAGGGTNGCAAGGAGAGATTGGAANGCTTCCGGGGTGGCGATGTAGGTGGAGGCCGTTGCAGCCTCGAGACGGACAAGAGGGCTCTNGTCATTNGCGCTTTGAAGCAGGAGTGACCCTNGTTCTTGCGGGGTCAGGNCGGAGTTGGCATAGCGCAGTTGCCGGGTGGCTGCAGCCCGGGCGTGGTGAATCTCGCAGGTNAGCAGTTCCTTCAGCAGACCGGGGTTGGCAGCGTCAATACCCCGGTAGACCCAGAGGGCTTCGAGTTGGTGGTGGCGGAAGCGCTTGTCCCCGGAATCAAGATTGGCGGTCCAGGTATCGAGTTCACGCCGGACCTCTTCGTGGTTGCGGTCTCGAAGCTCCCGCTTGGCCCAGTAGCGGTAGCGATATTCCCTGCGCTTGAGCAGGTTGAGGAGGGAGGCAATGGAGGCACCGGCAATTTTGGGAGGATCCTGTAGAGGGGCGTCCTTTGGAACAATGCGCCAGATGCGTCCCGATTTGCGGTCACGGCGCGGATCCCGGAGGGAATACTGGGCATGNCCCTTGACCGGGTTATACCAGTCGCAGACATACATTGCGCCACGGGGACCNTAGCGAAGGTCGACGGGGATGAAGGAAAGNTTGGTTGAGAAGATGAGGTTGAATTGGAATTCCTCNCGGAAGTGGTCACCGTGTTCGACCCANCGGTGGAACTCAACCCGGTTGGTGGGCTTGTAGCGGACCTTGACGAAGCCTCCCTGCAGGTCATCCGGCCAGGATGCAAAGTCGACNAATTCGTGACCGCAGACNCCGGAATAGGCAGGGATGCCATTGGCCCTCGGNTGCTGAGCCGGGTAGGGAGCGTTTGTAGCATGGAAGGCGCTTGCGAAAATCGGATGGCTTGCNACGTGCTGGCCCCAGTCATCGAAAGTTACCCCCCAGGGATTGGTATTGGGATATCCACCAAAAGCGGTCAGTTTCTGTGAANCNGGCCTGAAGCGGAACCACGAACTGTTCTTTGCGCGGACCGGGCCATAGGCCGTTTCAACCTGGGAATTATGGAAAATNGATTCCCTGAACATGAGATCCCCGTCCGGGGTCCATACGAAATCGTGCAACGCGTGGTGCGAGTCCTCGCAGCCGAATCCCGTCAGGACGATTTCCCGGTGATCCGCCCGGTCATCCCCGTCCGTGTCAGCGAGGAAGATCAGGTGNGGCTCCTCGGAGACATATACTCCACCCTCACCGAGGACAAAGGAGAGAGGTAATTCAAGGTTGTCTGCGAATACAGTCGATTTGTCGGCCTTNCCGTTTCCATCCGTATCCTCGAGAATGATGATCTTGTCGCTGGGTTNGCGGCCGGGATAGAGGTGAGGGTAGGTGGTGGAACAGGAGACCCAGAGTCGGCCGCGGGCATCCCAGCGCATCTGGATNGGACAGGCCAGATCCGGAAACTCCTCCTCGGAGGCGAAGCAGTTGACCTCGAAGCGCTCGTCGACCTTGAAGGCGGCAAGTTCATCCGCAGGAGAGAGCCACTTGTTGGCACCGCGTCCCTGTGCGGTTTCCTCCAGCGGAGGCAGGTTGGAATCGTCTANCACCCCATCCTTCCCCTGTGCNGTATCCCAGATTGCCTTATTGCGGTTGAGCACCATGAGATCGAAGTTGCGCATGGCAGGAAGGAAATCGAGATAGCCGTAACTCCTGTTGCGACCCCCGGTGTAGTAGAAGGTGTTGAGGGGGCGATAGCGGTGGAAGAACTGGAAGGACTTGTCCACCACCAGGGAGCGGACCCTTTCATTCACATCCGGGGCAGTCTCACCGAAGATCTGGCGGTAAAGTGCGGCAGCGAAAACCTGCTGCCCTGCCGCGTTNAGTTGTGTTCCGTTACTCGTCAGGTCACTTTCCCTGTCTGCCATGGCAGCGGCAGTGGCGGGAAANACATCNGCAAAGGCAACCTTGTGAGTTGCGGCGATATCNGCGATGGCCCGGCCGTAAAGTCTCAGGTTCTCGTTATTCCGTCCGGCGGCAGCTACCCCCTTGATGTTTTCGTTGGCGACAGGGGAGAGAACNATAATACGAGGTGCGCTTTTCCCATTGTAGGAACGGGACTTGAGTTGGGAAAGAAAGGAGTCNAAGCGCGCCCGGAAGGCGGGGAGNCCAGGTTTTCCCGCGAAGGATTCATTATAGCCAAAGGCCGCAATAATGACGTCTGTCCTGTANTAGGTGAGATGCTGGTCAAGATCACCGAAGTTGGCCGGCCGGGGCTGAAGGTCAACNTCGTCTGCTGGCCAGGAGAAGTTCCGGATGCTGAGTTCGTGACGAGGAAAGCGCTGATGTAGAAGAGTTTCGAAATATCCGTAGTGTCTTGCATTGTCGAGCAGACCACTTCCGATATAGGCAACCTGATCTCCCGGTTCAAGTTTCAGGGGAAGAGAGGTGGGNACCGGTTCGGCCTGGGGGGCGCGGGGGGAGGTCTTGAGATTGATGTAATACTGGGCCAGTTCAGGGGGTTTTNCCCCACCCTTTGAAGCAGTCTGTTTCTTCCTCTTCTGGGCCGCAAGGGGTTCGAGGAAAAGAGCGAGAAGGGGNAGGAGTCTGATAAATTTCATAGCAGGAGCGAACTCCGGGAGAGGCTGCCAAAGCCCCGCATCTGCTGGCGAGGCGAATTTGCGGAGATTGCTTTTCTATATGTCCCGGAAGGCATAAACGGGAGGCGTGCAAATCATCTTACGCTTTTTTTCGCTGCTGTTAGCCACGGNGCTTCTCCTGACCTCGACTGCCAGCGCGACAGAGTGGATGGACCTCTTTGACGGGAAAACGACCAANGGGTGGACCCCGCGTAGCAAGGTCCNGNGCTTTGAGGCGANGGATGGGGTNCTTGAGCTGCATTCGAAGACCAATTGCTGGGTGACGACCGANGTNGAGATGAGGGATTTCGAGGCGGAGCTGGAAGTGCTCCTCCCGGAGGATGCGCGGCAGGTAAATTTTAATTCCGGATTCGCCTATCGCTGTGCGGGGGACACTGGCAAGCCNAGGGGGTATCAGTGTGAGATCGACCTCCAGAAGCCNGCTGGGATCTATGGGATCGGACTGGGTGGCTGGCTTTACCCGGGCAGGGAGGACANCCAGGACTACCAGNAAAAGGTGAAAGGNTTACTCANGGAAAGGGACTGGAATCATTTCCGGGTTGTAGCCCGGGGATCGCTGATACGCACATATCTCAACGGNACTNTAATCGCGGAATTATACGAGGCGCGCCAGTTAGGNGGCTACTTCGGTATTCAGCACCACGGNAAGGGGGGCACGGTCCGCTTTCGTAATATCCGGGCGCGCAGGCTGTATCCCAATATTCTCTGGATTACGGCCGAGGACATGAGTCCTTATCTTGGATGTTACGGGGACAAGTTCGCCACCACTCCCCATCTGGACCAGTTCGCNAAGGAGAGCGTCCGNTATACCCGGGCGTTTGCGGCGGCTCCGGTCTGCTCNCCTTCCCGGGCATGCCTGATCACGGGGGTAACCACGGTCAGNCTGGGTGCNCACCAGATGCGTTCGGCCTTCCCGATCCCGGACCGGNTAAGGGCCTTCCCCAGCTATCTGCGAAAAGCGGGCTACTTCACGAGCAACAACGTTAAGACTGATTATAATAATGGTGCGACGAAGCGCCTGATTGCAGAGGCGTGGAATGAGTCCAGCGNTCAGGCGCACTGGCGCAGCAAGGAGCGGGATGANGGNCAGCCCTTCTTTGCGGTATTCAACGACATGAGCACCCATCAGTCGCGAACGACCGTATGGCCGCACGAGGTGTTCGTAAGGGAAGTGCAGTCCAAGCTTCCCAAGGAGGAAATCCATGACCCGGCGAAGGTGCCCCTGCCCCCGTATTATCCGGATACGCCGGTGATCCGTAAGGAGTGGGCGCGGATGTATGACTGTGTCACCGTGATGGACAGGAATACGGGACGGCTCCTGAGGGAGCTTGAGGAGGATGGGTTGGCGGAAAACACGATNGTCTTCTTCTATTCGGATCACGGCACGGGGATGCCGAGGGGGAAAAGGATGCTGCACGATTCGGGTATGCGGGTAGCCCTCATGGCGCGCTTCCCAAAGCGCTATCGGCACCTTGCCTCCTCCCCTCCCGGGAGTGTTAATGAGGAGCTCGTCAGCTTTGTTGATTTTCCTGCCACCGCTCTGAACCTGGCGGGCCTCGCAAAGCCGGACTACATGCAGGGGCGAAGGTTCCTGGGGGAGAACCGGGACCCGGAGCGCGCTTACGTTTATGGATGCCGGGATCGGGTTGATGAGGTCTTCGAGTGCGCCCGTTCGCTGCGTAGCAGGAAATACCTCTATATCCGGAACTATCATCCGCATTTAAGCCATAACCAGCCGAGTGTCTTTTCGGATTTGGGCGGGACCCGGCAGGAGATCAGCCGTCTTGTGAGGGAGAGCCCCCGGAAACTGAACAAGGAGCAGATGGATTATGCGGGACCTGGTAAACCAGCCGAGGCCTTCTACGATTGTGATTCAGATCCGCACAATCTGGTCAATCTGCTGGAGGGAGCAATGACTGCGGAGCAGCAGGAGGAGCTCCAGAAGCATCGCCGGGCGTATGAGAGCGAGCGCATCAGGCTGAGAGATCCCGGGGCAATCCCGGAAGACGAGATGTGGCGGTGGGTAAGGAATGAGGGCAAGCCCTTGCACGATATCCTTCTGGGGAAGAGTGATCACCAACCGAACCTGGCGATGGCGTGGAAAGCGGCAGATCTGGTTGGTCGGTCAGATTTCCCGGAGGCCCTGAAACTGCTGAAATCAGCTGATCCAGCTGAGCGATACTGGGCGGTTATCGCCCTGCGGGCAGGCGGTCACCAGAACAGGGGGCTCCTTGTCGACTATCTCGATGACATTTCAGCCTCGGTGAGGATTGAGGTGGCAGATTGGCTTGCTCAGGAGGAGGCTCACCGGAAGCTGGCCATTGAGCGTTTGACGAGGGAACTTGCTCATGAGGACTGGTGGGTAGCCCTGCGGGCCTGCCGGGCGATTGAATTACTGGGCGAGGCTGCCCGGCCTGCCCTGCCATCCATGAAAAAACTCTACGCCGAGAACCGGACCAGGAAGGGCGATGGTCCTTTCTATCTGGCGTTTTCCTCGGGGGCCTTTCTGGATGGACTGGGAGAGGATACCCAGCCGTGGGATTTTTCTCCCGGGGCAGGGGCCTTTACGCCAGAGCCGAAAAAGAAGCAGGACCGTGACCGGGCCCGGATTGGGAAGTAACCGGAACCGCCACCGGATTCGTCTAACTTTTATTTTTCGGGATAGGGAGGCTCGACCCGGAAGGCTGCCAGGGGTTTGTCCGCCGCCCAGCTCCCGGAGGCCACCAGGGTGCCCGGGAGGGTTGTCCTGCCCTGTGGGCTGAACTCGGAACGGGTGCCGGTAATGAGGTAGCTGCCATCTGCCTGGCGGCGGGCCTTCTGGGCCGGCTCGGAAGTGATTTGCCCGTCTTCACTAAAGAAATAAACCTGACCGGGATTGTTCGAGGCACCTGCTGCAGGGCGAACCCGGATCACGACGGGAGTTTCATCCGGGTCAGATTCAACGGAAACCTCCCAGAGCGTAGATTTCCGGGGCAGTGCATCGCGCTCTTTTTTGATAGGGGCGGCCCATTTGCGGTGATACCTCGGTTCCGGGGCAGAGTTCACCGGTAATATGATGGAGCGGGTTGCGAACCCCGGGTGGCATTCCTTGTAGCAGGCCATCCATGCCAGTTCCCCGGAGATAGTGACCGTGCTGGCTGGGATTTGTTCCGGGGGAGTTATATTTACCAGGAGCAGAAGCTCGCGGCGGAACCCATGAGCGGGGTGTCCTGCCATATCCACAATCTCGGGAGCTGGCCAGGAGATCTCCCCGGCCTTGAACCCTTCAGGAAGTCGCCATTTGATCGAGGTTGGAAGGCCAACGATACCCGGGTATTTCCAGTAGGTGTGGTAGTTTTTATCTGGAACGATATGGAGAGCCACCGTGAAGGGAACTCCCGGTTGAATGGACTCAACTTCGGAGGCGATCTGGATATCCGCACCAGCTCCCCCCACCGGCAGGGAGAGCAGCAGCAGGGTGGCAAGACTGGTCAAGGCCTTCATGATTCGTTTGTTACTGCTCCCATTTGAATTTCCAGAGGGGAGAGGGCGTATGGGCTTCCTTGAAAATCCTGCGGACCCTGGTTATGAGTTCCGAACTCTGGGCGGCAAGATTGCTGGTTTCAGACCGGTCATTTTCGAGGTCATAGATCTCGATGGGTGCATCCTGTCCCTTACGGTTGACGTGATTCTGGACGGCTTTCCACTTGCCGATCCGGACGGCTCGCTTACCGCCTCCCTCGAAGAATTCCCAGTAGAGGTAATCATGCTGTTTCTGTGGCTTGCCCAGAAGGGTGGGAAGAAAGCTGATGCCGTCGAGATTCTGGGGGAGGTCCGTGCCTGCTAGTTCGCAGAAGGTGGGGAAAAGGTCCCAGTGAGCCGAGATGTGGTCGCTGGTTGACCCTGCCTTGACCTTTCCCGGCCAGCGAACGAGAAGAGGGCAGCGGATGCCTCCCTCATAGAGGTCGCGCTTGTGTCCCCGCAGTCCCCCGCCGGAATTGAAGTAGTCGGGCATGTGCCCACCCTCCTTGTGTGGCCCATTGTCCGAGCTGAGAAGGATGATGGTGTCCTTATCGATTCCGTGCTCTTCAAGGGACTCGAGAACCCGTCCGATTCCATGATCGAGGGCAGTCATCATCCCCGCAAACTGGGCGGCTGGATTCTTGGCAAAGGGCCTGTTGTTTCCGTAGCGCCCCACCTTGTTCTCGAATTCGGGAAACTTTTTCCGGAAGGGAGCCGCATATTTCTCAGGAACGTGCATGGCGGCGTGCGGGATGGTGACCGGCAGAAAGCAGAAGAATGGGCCTTCGTGATTCCTGTCGATCCACTTAACTGCCCGGTCCATGATGAGATCATGGGCGTAGGTTTTCCCATCTAGTTCTATTTTACGGAGGTCATCAAAAAGCCATGTAGGATAGTAGGTGTGAGCATTGCGCTGGCAATTATAGCCGAAGAAGCGGTCGAATCCCTGGTGGATGGGATCGCCTTCCGACCCCGGGTTCCCTAGTCCCCACTTCCCGAATGCACCAGTAGCGTAACCTGCTTTCTTAAGAGCCTCCGCGATGGTGAAGGTTGAAGCGGGAATAGGGAACTGCCCTACCGGTCGAATTTCCCGGTTCCCGCGACTGGCGGTGTGCCCGGTGTGGAGGCCCGACATGATCACGCTGCGGGTGGGGGCGCAGACCGTCGACCCGGCGTAGTGATTGGTGAATTTCATCCCCTCCCTGGCCAGGCGGTCGATATGTGGGGTCTGGAACTTCTCCTGCCCGTAACAGGAGAGGTCTCCATAGCCGGCATCATCAAGTAGAATATAGATGATGTTAGGTTTCTGCCCTGCCATTGCACCGACTGTCAGGGATGNAGTGGCCAGAAAGGTGAGGAAAAGGGAGGAAAGGTGAAGGTGCATGTGATTGACAGTTACGGTCGGGCCGGGATCATTCATTCACCATCGGTTAATGCAAGCTATCAAGACCGGGTGGCAGGAAACTATTACGGGTGTCCCTGCATGAATGTCCCTGCCTGCGATAGTGATGAGGGATCCCTCGATGAGATTGCGGCCGGATTTGCCGGAAGCGGTGAGCCTTTTCTAGGGGCGACCAGGCACGGCAGCCTGGTTGCGGACACGCAGTTCGTTCAGGGTATGCCGCAGGGCATTAAAGGATTCATGGAATTCCTCGTCACTCAATTCCTCTTCACTGGCGACCCACTCGGCCAGGCGTTCGTCGAATTGATCGGCCTCCGTTTTCAGGTTTTCGTTCCGGGCAACAAAGGAATTCATGCGCCAGAGGTTCTGAACCTGCATGAGGGCGATGAGGCGTTTTTCCCTGGCACGCCCGGGAAACCCCTTCTCTGCATCCGCCTTGTCCCGTGCTATTCGCATTGCGGTGGTCCGTTCCTGGATAATGCGTTCCCGCTCCTGTGGATCCGTGACACTGCGCAGTGTATCACTGAACTCCTTTCGTGCCTCTGGAGAGTCGAACTCCGTCTGGTATCGCTCGCGTAACCCCTTCAACTCGTTGCGGGCCTTCACAGAGATGGAAATCATGAGGTCCTTCCTTTCGGATTTTGGGGCGACGGTCATCCCGGGTTCCTTTTCCAGAAGTTCGTCCCTTCCCCGGGACTTCCGGGTTGCTTCAGGTGAGATGGCAGAGGGTCTGGTGGAATGAGTCCCGGACTTGGCGCTTTTCGATACGATTTTTGTTCCGGCTTTCCCGCTTTCACGAGCGTTCGAGCTCATGAACAGGATGACGCCGATGCCCAGGGCCACGATCGCAACGGCAGCGAGGGCCAGTTTCAGGAATTGGGAGGAAATGACCAAGATTCCAAAGGGAAAGAATGGTGTCCGACTTAGAGTGGTGACTATCTTCCGGTCCCTTTGCTCTATTCCTGGCGCAGGCTCCAGCTTGGGAGTTGCATGATCTCACCGCCCTTGAGCGCAGATTCGTGAGCGAGGATTCCGGTGCAGGTGATGTTGGCGGACTCCACGGCATTTGGATACGCGTCCTCACCCGTGAGGAGCATGTTGACGAACTGATGGGCGAGGTGTGGGTGAGACCCACCGTGGCCCGCCCCCTGCGTGAAGGANAGGTGCTCTTCACCGGTATCGCCGCCATAGACGCCCCCGGTGGTGAAGGGAGCGATTTCCTCTGGAAGAAGGTGCCCGAAGTCCGGGGACTCAACCTCTTCAGGAATTTCAGGTTCAGGTTTCTTTGCAGTGTGAACCACGAGGGGTTTGCCCTCGATAAGAGGCCACTCCACGGATTTCTTTTCCCCGTAGACTTCGAAGGACTCCCGATACTGGCGGGCCACGTCGAAGAGCGAGCGATAGACGAGTCCAGTAAGGTCGCTATTGCGGAACTTGATGTGGCAGCTTTCCACCGCGAAGGGAGAGTTGTAGCATTCGTGCATTTCCTCGCGGATGGTCCCGGAGGGAAAGCAGGAGACGTATTCTGCTTCTCCCCGGGTCAGACCGAGGACTGGCCCGACGCAGTGGGTTGCGTAGTGCATGGGGGGAAGGCCGGGCCAGTAACCAGGCCACCCGTCCATGTCCTGCTGGTGCGAAGCCTTGAGATATTGAACCTTGCCGAGTTCCCCGCTGTCATAAAGTTCCTTCATGTAGAGAAACTCCCGGGCATACACCACGGTTTCCATCATCATGTACTTGAGCCCATTTGCCTTGGAGAGGCGGACAATTTCCTCACACTCCTTCAGACTGGTGGCCATGGGAACGGTGCAGGCCACGTGCTTGCCCGCTTCGAGGGCGGCAATGGACTGCTCTCCATGGTTGGGAATGGGAGTATTGATATGAACCGCGGTGATTTCCGGGTCGCGAAGAACATCATCGTAGTCCTGATAGCGTTTTTCCACCCCGTATTTATCGCCAATTTCGTTGAGGCTCTCCTCTGTACGTTGGCAGATGGCATACATATTCGCCTGTGGATGGCGCTGGTAGATAGGAATAAACTCGGCACCAAAACCGAGGCCGACGATAGCGATATTAACCTGAGACATGCTTGCGGTTGTTGAGGTTCTGTTCTCCAGCAATCGAACAGGGAAGAAATAGCGGTGGCTAGAAAAAAAGTCAGGCTTGCCCTGGTCGGGCGCAGCATTCTACCGCGGGTTGAGGAGAACTGCTAAGTTTCCTGCTCCGGGGAATATTTGATTGAGCAGCCCGGGAAAGAGAGCTCAGGGAAGTGCCACCTTGCAGGGGGTGGAATTGATGACGGCGGCGAGGCGCCGGGGAGAGGTCTTGGCAGGATCATACTCGATGATTGCCTGGCCGGTGGACTGGCAGACGGTATCAATGGCGCTGACGCCGGTGGTTGAGGCGAGGGCTTCAACGAGAACTTCAGCAGCCCCGGGTTTTTCGAGGCCGGCGATCTTGAAGGTGTAGAGTTCGCCAACTACCTTCAACCCTGCCCGCTCCAGGATGCCCCGCACCTGTGCTGCGGTCAGTTGCTTTGTGTTGTAGTTGAGGATCGTGCGCCCCGTGTCCGCAAGCACACCTTTTACTTTTACTTCTTTCAGTCCGTCGAGGGCTGCGGTGACTCGCCTCGCTCCGTCCTGATTAGCAATGCCCTCGAGGAGGAGTACGAGTTCCGTGCCCTTGCAGCAGAGATCTGCGCAGTCTGTGACACACGTTCCGGCCTTGGCGTTTCCCGCAAAGAGGGCGGCCCGGCCGGGTAGCTTGCAGAGGGGGCAGCTCTTTTTCTCAGTGAGGGCAGTCTTCCCGGCAGGTAGGGGTGCCGTTTCCTTCTCCTCCGCCACGGCGAGCGCCGCGATCAGAAGAGGCAGGGTAAGGCGGAGAAGTGCTCTCATGGTGGAGATGAGGGTGGGTGGAGGTTACGGGTAGACCAGTCGTGATGTTACCGGGAGGGCAGGATGGACCAGCTTGGGGAGGATCTCAAGCTCCGCCTGTATCGATGCAATTTCCCTGTAGAGCAGAAAGTCAGTAAGCCTGATATCGGCTGCCCTGAGGCATGTGATCCCTGATTGGGAAGAGACTGCTGTCTTGCCAAGACCCTTTGGACGGTCACCCTTGCCCGGTGATTCCGTTTGGGCGATTGGTCTTCGCAGTGGTGTTCTCGGTTCTTCCTCTGGGGGTGCTGGAGGCACGAGTCCCGTCCATAGAGGAGTTGCTTGATGAAATCGAGGACTCCCGGGTGATTCTGACAGCTCGCTTTACGGAGGTCACCCGGACCTTGAGGGAGAGATGGGAATCCGGGGAAACTGAGTCGCTGGAGGGAGCGCTGGGGAGTTACCTCCAGACGCTGAATGAGCATCTTGCGGCTTTTGAGGCTCTTGTTGACAGTTCCGGGCCAGCGAAGGACCTGCGGCTGCGTTTTATTGCCCTGCTTCAATGGAAGCGTGCTGAGCTGCCGGGTAGGATAAAAGCGGCGTCTGCAGCTACGGAAGGGCAATTGCCCGGGAGTGCTCAAGGGCGAGCGGCGATCGCAAATATCATGGAGCCGTTTGTCAGCGAGGAAAGAAAGCGGATGAAGGAATTGAATGAGGTGGGCAGGAAGGCAATTCTTCACCAAGAGGCTGTGTCTGCTGGAAAGGGTGAATCGCGTTCCGGGGTTCCCTCGCTTGGAACCCTTCTCGCGCTCTTGTCGGTCTCGACGGTGGGAATGGCGGTGGCGATGCGGATCCTCCTCAAGAGATCCAGGGGGCAGCATCCTGCGGATGGGACTTCCTGAAGAAGGGGCAGGAGAAAGAAAAGCCCCAGGATGGATGGGCAGTGACTAAGCGCAACTCTCAGGGAGCAGTCGGCACGACCTTGATACGGAAGTAGCGCTGCGTGGGCTGGGGAGCGGGAAGGAGCCAGCGGTAGCGGACGCGGCCGGCCGGTAGGTGCTCATCAAAGACAGGGTCCGAAGTCAGTTTCTGCCAGGTCGCAAGGTCCTCGCTGAATTCGATGACAGGCATGTCGATGCCACGGGTCGCGAGGCTGAAGGCGAGATATAGCTCCGTTCCTCCGTCAGGCAGGCGGTTCCATGTGAAGAAGTCGGAGAGCAGGTCTCCCTTCACCTCTGAGGATCCCAGCAGAAACTCGACGAGGGCCGGCACCCCATCGCCGTCACGGTCACGATTCGAGTCCCCTTGGAATGCTTCCCGGTCGTCGGTGCCCGGGTTGCCGTCAATGCTGGTACTGCTACGCCAGCTGGAGAAAATGCCGTGATTGGGATCGGAGAATGGGTCAATCAGGACAAGAGAGTAGCCATCGCCATCCGCTGACTCAGGCCAGGGGGGATCGTCGCCATAACTGAAATCGAGGAGTGGTCTGCCGGCGGCATCGAGCAGGGTGAGGTGGTCTCCGCTGTTGTCGAGGGCTCCATCGAGTTGGAATTCGCCTGCCACCTTGTGGTCCGGGCCATGGACTGCCTCGAAAGCTGACCGGTTGCGGGTTACGATGAGTCGCTCTCCCGGCGCGAGCGTGGTTCCGACGGGAAAGGTGAACTCCACTCCTGAAGAAAACCGGAGGAGCGCGAGGTCGAGCGCCTTGGTTGAATTGATGTTGAGTAGCTCGATGAACTCCGCTCCGGGGTCTCCAAGGGGATGATACATGATCTCAGAGATGACGAGATCGCCCGGAGCAGGTGCGGATCCGGTTATGAAGGAGGCTTGGTTGAGGGCGGACCATTCACCACTTGTTGAACGGATACGGGATCTGACCTGAGCGGTGGTATCCAGCGAGATAGGTCCAGAATAAGCCGTTCCTTCCCCATCGATGGGATCGCTTCCATCCAGAGTGAAGAAGATGGTGCCTCTCTCCCCGGTGTTGTTCGAGATGGTGAGGGAGAATTGGGCGCTGACGGTGCCGCCGGGGTTGCTGAATGTAGGAGGCCTGAAAAACTGCCTGTCGATCCAGCCGGTGCGGGTAGAGAGATAATTCTTCATCTCGGCCAGCTCGGTTGACCAGGCCCGCGTGGTGAGGCCCTGGCTGATTGCCATTGCAGAGGTGAATTCCCTGGCTTGTTTATTAACCAGCCTGACCAGGTTCGGGGTGGAGAACGGGCCACGACGCAGTTCATACCAGCGGTCAATGTATTCTCGCATGAAGGCAGGATCCTCAAAGAAACGAGGATACCAGATCCGGTCATCACGATAGAAGAGTTCGACGCTGGGCTCGGTCCAGTAAGCTCCGAGATTATAGTCCCAGATTGGCCCGATACGAAGTTTGCGGTCTCCGGATGAGACCCAGGGGAAGAGGCTCAGGGCCATGCTGTCGCCCTGTTTCGCAAGGTTATGCAGATGGAAATAATCGATGAAGTCCCGGGTATCAACGTAGCGTCGGTATCCCTTTACGGGGTCGAGCCAGGTCTCGTCGTCATAAAGGACATCCTCAAAGTCCTTGAACCAGTTTTCGATGGCAGCCCGTTGGGCTTGATTGATCCGATAGCCATTGGGATTTTCGAAATTGAAGAAGCCATTATACTGGCTGGGAATATCGTCGTCGTTCTCGTTGTTGAGTTGGTTGGCCGGNGTCTGCAGGATGCGATCAGGTCCGGCAGTATGGAAAAACTGCGGACTGAGGGCGCCGTTTTGGGCGGGAAAGCCTCCTATCGGAATGGGNTCCATTCGATTGATGCTGAGGAGCCATCCACCTGTGCTGCCGTCTTCGGANAGAGGATCAAAATCAATGCGATCATCGTCCCTGGTGACCTTTTCCGCGAAGGCGTAGACGCCTACCCGGTCCTCGGGGGTGAGATCTCCTCCGTCCTCATTGATGAATGTATCCACGAAACGAAAGCGCGTGCCATAGCGCCCGGTCTGCCGGGAGAGTTCCCATGAAAAAGTATTGGCAATGAGCTGCCGGTCGTAGAGCGGGTGAGGATAGTAGAGGATCCAGTCGGACTCCCCGGGCAGGCCCAGGGGGTTGGTGGTCTTGTCGGTATCGTATTCGTCCCAGGTCTCAAGGGAGTAGGGCTTGGGATTCCAGGTAGAGGAAAACGAGCCCCGGACCCTGATCCCTATGCGCTCGGTAAGATCGTGGATGCCTGTGATAGTAGCCCTCCCAGATTCCGGGTCGGTATCGATAAGGTGAAGGCATGCGGGTTGGCGTGGAAGTTGCTGGAGGCCTGCGGAGGTCTGGGTGTCGAAAGACCATCCNCGATTGGGAATCGGGCCGCCGCCAAAGTTGTCAATGATCGCGATNGGGAGGGGGGAAGTGTAGGTCTCCAGTCCNCCCGCGAGGCGGAGGTAGCTCTTGGTTTGCNGCTTGGAGACAGTATCNCCCCAGATCACGACGGCTCGCAGGGGGGTGGANGAGTCGATTTGAACTGGACCGGTATAAGGAGTTCCGTTCTCCGCAGAGGGCATTGATCCGTCCGTAGTGTAAATGATGATACCCGGGTCATCACTGGTGATGGTGGCGTTGAACGGGTTAACGAAAGTGCCTTCNCCCGGGCTTATGTCCGGCTGGGAAGGGGTCTCCGGCTGGCAGTCGTATGCGCCCATGAGNCTGACCTGAACCACAGGGCGTGCGGGATCATTGGTGGAGAGCTCAAGGGTGGACAGGTGGCAACCCGTGACCGGAGGGAGGACAATTTCAAGGGATCGGGTCTGTCCTGGCGGAATCTCAAGTGGTCCACCACTGATCAGAAAGGGAGGAGCTGGTGTCGGGGTATTAATGGCGAGGGGCTGGCTCCCTGTATTCTCAATGNCCAGGGNGCGGGACGGGATCGGGTTCCCGGGAGCGGTATTTCCGAAGTCCACGAGTGGNCTGAGGGAGACGGCTGGGTCAGGGCTGGCNGGAGGCTGCGCGATGAACTTNACCTCCCCCAGNCCGACGCGTTCCCCTCCGACGCCTCGGCGGACGTAGTAGTTGTCAGTGATNGTGAGCCGGATCGCATTGGCCTGGAAGCTCTGTTCGAGTTGAATGGCTTCGCTCTGCTGGGCGGTTTTCCTGTGGGTGACATTGACCCCCTCTGTCCAGGTTCGACCGCCGTTGGAGGAGAACTGCAGGGTGAGGGACTTGGCCTCNCTGTTGTTGGGAGAGGTGTAGTAGAAGCCCCAGAGAACGAGGTGAGTGACNTGGTAGAGATCTGGAAGAGTGAAGGTNAGGGAGGGATCGGGTCTTCGCCCGGCAAAGTAGTCACTGCCGCTNCCNCCNGGCGCGGCAGTGGCCCAGGCCCTGGATGGACTGGCCGATCCGTGTTCAGCGCTCTGGTAACTNGCNAGGGTGGGAATCGGATTCANTCCACTGTCGTCGATCAGGTTGTCTGCGGAAAAGAGATCCGTCGTAGCGGAGGAANNAGTTACCGAAGNGGGGGTAATGAGAAATTGTTCGGCACCCGGAGAATCAGTGACAGTGAACAGGATCGCGGCGAACAATAAGGNGCACAGGGTAGAGCCGTTTATGCTGTGCTGCGGCCGATCCGGAGCCNTGGTTCCGGCAAGCTGATNGAGGGTTGTCAGGATCNATCGAGGNGGAAACACGAGGGTTCCTGAATNTAGATTNNCCNTCGTTCCCGGCAAGCGGGAAACCNCGCCGGTTTTCCNGTCGNAGNNTGNTTAAAGCTNTCNGTGACNGGGGCGGNAGACNCAAAGGGGGTATNTGGGNNCTCAGCTGCTCTTGAACCTCGGGTTTTTCNTGGTGGGTACGGGAGCCTTGGNNTCCTTGCGCCAGGACTTGAGNAGTTCATGAAGTTCCCTGCGGCGCTTNGGCTCTTCTTCNGCAAGGTTGTTTTTNTCNGAAGGGTCATGCTGCAGGTTGTAGAGTTCCAGNGCNCCNTCCTCGAANTACTCTATCAATTTCCAGGGCCCCTGCCGGATCACTCCGCAGGGAGTGGTCCGGAAATTCTGGAANGGAGAGCCGAGATCCTTCCCGTAGCCCTGGAGGTATGCCGGGAAATGCCAGAAGAGAGGGCGTTCGGCGAGTGAGCCTCCATCGAAGAGTGGGCTGAGGTCCAGTCCATCCAGTTTTTCGGGAGCNTCNGCTCCNCTCANNGAGGCGAAGGTTGGCAGGAGGTCGACCTGATGGATGATTGTCTCAAGTTGTGAAGCAGCCTTNATCCTGCCGGGCCAGCGGACGAGAAATGGTTCGCGGATGCCACCTTCATAGAACATGCCCTTTGACCCGCGCAGGGGCCTGGCATTGGAGACGGCTCCATGTGGACCATTATCCGAGGTAAAGACCACAAGGGTGTTGCTGGCGAGTTTGAGTTCATCCAGAAGGTCGAGGATCTGNCCCACCGCGAGGTCCATGGCTTCGATCATGGCGGCGTATTTGGCGTTGCGGTGATGAGTGCCCGATTTGCCTGTGTAGCGGGCGGTGAGGTCCGCGCGGGCCTGAATTGGCGTGTGTACGGAGTAGAAGGGGAAGTAAACAAAGAAGCGCTCGTTCTTCTTCTGGGCGTTACGGATCCAATGGCAGAGGTCACTGGCGAGGCGGGCGGGAAGGTGTTCTCCCTTGGGTCCGTCCTTCAGCTTGGGATTNCGATAGGGGGAAAAGTAGGATTTCGGGGCTCCCCATTTGAGGCCTCCGAAGTTGGTATCAAAACCATATGGGATGGGGTCATCGGAGAGATGCCACTTTCCGGCTATTGCGGTCCGGTAGCCNGCACCCTTCAGGACCTGGGCCATGGTTGGAAGTTTTCTGGTCAGAACAGTTGTGTTNGGGNNCGGGATGAGTCGGCGGTTTGCGGCCTTGCCCCGGTCTGAGTTCGCAACTGTGAAGACACCGTGNCGCGGGGTGTAAAGCCCTGTCATCAGTGAGGCCCTGGAGGGCGCACANTTNGCCGCTGCCGCATAGGCATTGGTGAAGGTCATTCCTTCCCTNGCAAGGCGGTCGATATTGGGTGTGCGGTAATAGTCGGATCCCTGGCAGGAGAGATCGGTGTAACCNAGGTCATCNGCATAGAGCAGGATGATATTGGGGGGGGAGGCTTTTCCGTATAAANCCGGTAGAGAGAGAATGAGAAAGATTGAGAGGAGANTAGAAAACGAGGATTTTGACATGGTTCTCTGTGCTTGGTTCTGATGATTTTTGGGACGATTGAGGGAGGGAGAAATCATTCTATCCGGATAATGTGCGAGGCATCGTAAGTNCGACCATACATGTCCTCGGTCTGAACCCAGAGTCGGTGAACTCCCTGGAGGCCCTTGAGCGGGAGGTTAGCCTTCCAGAGATGGTGTGATGGCNCGGCGCCGGGNANGGTGATGCCNTCCAGTTTGTCACGACGGCTTTCTTCCCGCTTTTTCAGTGCCAGGAAGTCCGGGTCGGGTTCCACGCTTTTGAGAAGGGTGATCCACTGGCCGTTTTTCCCGAGGCGCATTCGAACCTTGGAGTGGNGGGAACCGTTGAAGACATTNGCGTAGACGGTGATCTGTTCGGTTCCTTTCTTCACTGCCGAGGGGGCCTCGATGCGGAGNTGGTAATCCGCGGGACGCCGACTGGCCTTGAAGTCGACCACCGCCTGGTTTCCGTCAAAGGTGATGGTAGAGTAACCACGGGGAGCTCCGTCNCTTCCNAGGGAGTGGGGAATGCCGAGTTCGTCCGGTTCCCCCCGCCACCAGCTTCCGCAGACTGTNACATTGACAACATGATGGTGTGGTTTCTTTCCCTTCCAGCCGTCCTTGCCGTCAATGAACATATGGGCATGCCAGTGGGTGTGGCCCGAGATGGACATGGTGTAGGGACGATTTTCAATGAGGCGGAACAGGCGGTCGCGTTCCGGGCTGGGGCCGAGGGGAGACTCCGAGGTCTTGAGCGGAATGTGCATCATCAGCATCAGCAGTTCGTTTTCTGGAAGATGANGGAGCAGGTTCTCAAGGAAGGTCAGTTGCTCCTCGCCCAGTTCTCCNGTATAGCCNCCTGTTCCTCCCGATTTCTTCGANCCACCCCACATNACGTTNTCCAGNACAACGAAATTTACCGGTCCCCACGTAAAGGCGTGGTAGGGAGGACCATAGACNCGCTCAAAGGTTTCGTCCGAGGTCTTGTCATCAGGGGCATCAAAATTGAGGTCGTGGTTACCAATGACGTTCCACCACGGNANCCCTACGAGCGCTACGATGCTGTTGTGCGTTTCAAACAGGGAGAGATCATCAAAGAGAATGTCTCCAAGAGTNACCCCGAANTCGGCATCCGTTCCGATCAGTTCCTGGATGGTGTCNCGCGCCATGAAGTCGAGTTCCNTGGNATTGCGTGACTGGGTATCACCGAAGAAGTGGGCCTTGAACTTGAAGGGTTCNTCCTGACGGGTAAGGGCAAAATCAATTGAGGGGGGCAGGGGGCCGGTAGGCTTNACGCCAGGGAATTTGCTTTGTGGTGAGCCCTTGGGCTTATGCAGGTAGTAGAAACGGGGGAGTTGCTGCTCGCTGACAGGCGGCATCCAACCTCGTGGCTTGATNACGAAAAAGATACAGTCGTCGCGGACAGGTAGTGTCCAGCGGCCCATCAGGTCAGTGCGGACTACCTCNCGNTGGTTGGAAACAAGGACGTTGGGCAGGCCNGGTTCTCCCGGGTCCCGTTTTCCNTNGCGGTTACGATCGTCATAAACGAAACCAGTAGCATTTGTGGTTTCCTGGGCCGGGGNTGGGAGGGAAAGAAGGATGGAGACAAGGGAGATGAGCAATAGCTGAGGATGTTTCATTTTTGATCGTCAGTTGGGATGAGACAGCAGGAGCGAGNNCAGGTNGGNTNGGGGGTCTGCCNCGAGAGTGAATCAGGTCTGGTCACGGGCCACAGGGAAAACTTTGTTGCCTGGCAAAGAATTCCTGCCGGGNACGGGTGGGACNTGAGATGGTGCCCGGGGTGTCGTCGAGGGAGTATTCACGGGTCCGGGCTTGCCCCTCATCANATCATTGAGAGTATTGTGNCATGCAGCAGCGGCGACTGGGGACAAGTGGAATCGTGGTAAGCGAGATATGCATGGGAACCATGACNTTNGGNACCCAGGCCGGGAAGGAGATGTCTTTCCGGATCATGGACCGGTCCCTTGAAGAGGGAATCGATTTCTATGATTGTGCGGAGCTCTATCCTGTTCCCCCGACTGCTGAGTTGGTGGGTCTGAGCGAGTCNTGGGTAGGGGAGTGGCTNGCTAACAGGCCAAGGGATGGGGTGATTATTGCAACCAAGGTGGCAGGAGCGGCCCATGGCTGGTTCAATCCTCCGGTCCGGCATGACAAGGCGGCTTTGGATCGGAATCACATTCGCAAGGCCGTGGAAGGAAGCCTGCAGCGCCTTAAGACCGACTACATCGACCTCTATCAGGTACACTGGCCCGATCATGGGATGCGACCGGAGGATACCCTGGAGGCTCTCGATGAACTGGTTCGGGAGGGAAAAGTGCGGGCGATTGGGGTGAGCAACGAAGATAGTTATGGTCTGATGAAGTCTCTCTGGACGAGTGACGTCCATGGGTTGGCACGCTACGACACCATCCAGAATAACTTTTCGCTTAACAATCGTCGCTTTGAGGACGAGTTAGCGGAGACAAGTCGCCGGGAGCAGGTAAGCCTTCTTCCCTACAGTCCCCTCGCAGGAGGAGTTCTCAGCGGGAAATATAATGATGGAAAACGTCCCGAGGGGGCACGCTTCACCCAGTATATGAATGCCACTGCACCGAGGCAGCGTGCGATGGCAGAGCGCTTTGCCAATGATCGCTGCCTGGCATCCACGTCCCGCTTCATGGCGATTGCCGAGGAAGCGGGGTTACACCCGGTCACCATGGCTATCGCCTGGAGCAAGCAGCACGATTTTGTTGCTTCCACCATCGTAGGAGCTACTGGTGAAGATCAACTGGATGTGATTTTCGATGCCGCTGGACTTGAGCTTGAGTCCTCTGTTCTGGAGCGGATCGACGAGGTAAGTGCTGAGATTCGATATCCGATGGGTTGAGTTTGAGACAACAACCGTTGTTTTTGCTTCTTGCGCGTTCAATGGTGGCCGTCTTTCCTCTGTTCATTACCGACTGATGAGCGACAAAGCCCAGCCAGCGGAGTCCCCCCAAGACCCCCTCCTTAGTCTCAACTCTCTCGATCTTGGTCCAGCCTGGGCCCGGGGCGAGACGGAGCGCAGGGAAGATAGAGAAACCAGAGGGAGGGGTCGTCATGACGATCGGGACCGAGGCAGAGGCAAAGGCAGAGGCAAAGGCAAACACGGTGGGGATCGAGACGGGGGTCGCCGGGGTGACCAGCGAGAGGGTCGCAGGGGTAGTGGTGGTCATCGCCGGGGTGATCAGCGAGAGGGTCGTGGGAGTCATCGCCGGAATGATGATCGGCGCCAAGGCCGGGGAGATGGAGGGAAGAGGTTTCAGAAGGAGGGAAGAGGGCGCAGGGGTGACGACCGGCGTGGTTCACGGGAGAGAGAAGAAGTGGCTCCGCCGGAGGGATTTACGGCAGAGGTTATGCCGGTTGAGGAAGGCTTGGACGGCTTGTCGAAGGAAATCATGGCGGGGGGACGAACCTATTCAGTTTTTGACCTGGCCAAACTTGTGCTTGGTGCGAGGGAGCGATTCAATGTGACCTTCCGGAGTGGCAAGGAGGGAGCCGGCCTCGTCCGTTGCAAAAAAGATGGTTCACTCTGGTTAACCCGCGAAGAGGCTTTACAGCACTTCTGGCGGGCAGAATGGCGAGCAGATTTCTACGAGGAAGTGATCTCGAAGGCAGACCCGCCGAAAGGGAATTTTCAGGCTGTAGCCCGCTGTGGAATCAGCGGGGAGTGGCTGGGACCTCCGAACTATCATGGGTACCAGACCGCATTGGCACAACTTCACCGCGAACGATTCGGGAACATGTCGCTGGATGCCTATAAGCAGAAGGTCAGAATGGAGCGTGGAGAGGAGGCCGTGGCTGCCTGGCTGGAGAAAATGGCCAAGCGGGTTGCTTACAGGCCGACCGGAGGGACTACGCCGGAAGAGGGGAATGTAAAGGAGGATGAGGAACCCGAAGCCCCGGAACCTGAAGAGGCTCCTGAACCGGAAGATGCTCCTGAATCGGAAGAGGCTTCTGAACCGGAAGAGGCTCCTGAATCGGAAGAGGCTCCTGAATCGGAAGAGTCTCCTGAACCGGAAGAGTCTCCTGAACCGGAAGAGTCTCCTGAACCGGAAGATGCTCCTGAGGCTGAGGGAAATTCTTCCGCCAGTTCTCATGGTCCTGAGCTTGCAGACCTCCGTGAAGTTGAGCGTCATTTTGCCGAGCATCATTTCGAAGATGCCTTCCAGGAAACGGACCGGGCCTGGGTAGGTGGCGATATTCGTGGGAACCTTCTCTCGCCCGGGTTGCTTACTCTTCTTCGGCACACCGTCGCGGAGGAACGTCGCTATCCTGGTAAACTAACTCCCATTCTTTGCCGGCAGCTTTCGGGGCGTCACGTGGCGGTTTTCAAATGGCGACGCAAGTTGAAGGCGGGTCCCTCCCGCCCTCATCCCGTGCCTGCTGAGATCACCATTGCTGATCGGCCGGCAGCACTGCTTGGCTGGATTACGGATAACTCCGGCAAGAAGCTTGAGCATCTCTGGCAGGATCTTCTTCCCGAAGAGATAGGTGAGGAGGAAAGGACAGGATGGTATCATGATCTCCATTGGTTGCTTAATCAGGGATACGTTCTCCTGATGGCAGACAGCACGATTCACCGGGCCAAGAAGTCAGGGGCTGACGAGCCTAAACGCTCCTCGAAGCAAGATGCCCGTAAGACAGGAAAGAAGCAAAAGGGAGGTTCGAAGAATAAAAAAGAGCCAAAGCCTCAAGTTACGGATCCTTTCGACGTATCCAACGCATCTGTCGTTAAGCGGCAGCCCCGGTTCGGCGGGCGCAGGGCTGGGTTGTATGCTGCTAATCGCCGCAAACTGGGTGGAGCGGCCCAGGAAGTGATAGATCTTGAACTGCGTGGTTTGCGCGCCCGCGGTTCACGGTCGCGTTCGACCTGAGATGAGTCGAAGAGGCAGGATGAGCCAGAGTTGTCCATCCGGAGGAACAGAAACTGTCCATCTGTCCGCCGAATGAGCTTCCTAATTGACTAATACTGGTCGGATGGGCCACGTTTCTGGCCGAAGCGTGAGTTGCCCGCCCCCACATCCTGATGGCTGGTTTGGCCGGGAAAAGAGCAAGCCTGCAACCCTCAATCTTGTGAAGGGTACTCCGGTTGTGCCGTGTGATGCCCGTCCCTTTCCTTTCTGGCTGTCATCGCTCATTGCTGCCGTTGTTCTTACGTTGGTGGCAGGTGGCTTGCGCGTCTGGATCCTGCCAGCCATCCTGGCGGTGCCGGAGTTCGATGCACCCGTTATCGGAATTACCCATGCGGGACCGGAACGGAATGATCCAGAAGCTACCGCTCCCTTGCGCCGTCCCGTCACGAAGCTGCCCCCGCCTGCGCCCCGGGCATTGGCTCCGTTGCAATTGCCGGCCGCCCAGCTGCAGATCGTGGAGGCTCCTGACGTTCTCCCCGAGATTGAGCCCTACGACCCCGAGCTCCTTGAGGAACTTGAGGTGCCGTTTGCGGTCCAGAAGTCCGAGCCTGATAAGAAGGTTGCCAAGGTCAGTCCCAAGCCTTCCCCGGCGGAGAAGAACAGGCCCGAGAGCAAGCCCAGATCGTTGCCCAAGGTGACCCGTTCCAAGGGGCCCTCCCGCCCTGCAAGCGTCCTGCGTCGCTATCAACCAAGATATCCCCAGAGTGCTCGGCGGGACAAGGTGGAAGGTAGAGTCATGCTTGACGTCCAGGTTAACAGCAATGGGCGGGTAGGCTCGGTCCGGGTAATCACTTCCTCCGGTAGCCCGGTTCTGGATTCCACTGCCATTGCCGCGGTTAAACGCTGGTCGTTCTCGCCTGCCCAGAAGGAAGGGAGACCTGTCAGTTCGCAGGTTCATGTTCCGTTTCGCTTCTCGCTTAAATAGCGGAGCTAGAGCCGGGTAGCTTCAAGCTTGCTACGCAGGTTCTCCACCTCGTCAGAGAGTTCCGACCAGTCGCTGTAGGCTTTTTCCAGCTGGGTGGTTACGGATTGAAAGGCTTCACTGGCCTTGCGGAGTTCTTCCGCGTCGCTTGCTACCTCGGGTTTCGACATGTGGTCGGTGAGGGTTTCCCTGGCTGCTTCAAACTCTGAGATGCCAGCCTCCAGTTTTTCCAGGCGTTGCTCAAGGGGCTTGAGGACCAGGTTCCTTTGCTGCCGGGCCTCGGCTTCCTGACGTCTTTGCTCCTTGCGCGTAATCGTGCCGTCACGTGTCGTTGTTGTTCCACTTGCAGATCCGGAAGTTGCTCCCTTCTGGGACTGGATCCGCTCCTTTTCAGCAACCTTGTCGAGGTAGTAACTGAGGTTGCCGTAATACAAGCTTGGTGATTTTCCCTGGCGGAATTCCAGAGTGCGTTCCACCAGCGGGTCAAGGAAAGCGCGGTTGTGGGACACGATTATGATTGTTCCAGGATAGCTGTTAAGAGCCTCCTGCAGGACTTCCTGCGACTGCATGTCGAGATGGTTTGTAGGCTCGTCAAGGATCAGGAAGTTGGCGGGACGCACCAGCATGCGAACTAGGGCTACCCGCGAGCGTTCGCCACCGGAAAGGACCCCGACTTCCTTGAAGACGTCGTCGCCCCGGAAGAGAAAGCATCCCAGGAGATTTCGGACATGAGACATGTTTTCCCGGCTGGAAGCTTCCTCCACGGTCTGCAGAACGGTTTGTCGTGGTTCCAGTTCGTCGGCATGGGTCTGGGAGAAGAAGGAGGGAAAGACCTTGGAGCCCAGTTCGAGGGAGCCCTCGGCAGGGGCCTCCTCCCCGGTGATCATCCGGCAGAAGGTTGATTTTCCTGCCCCGTTGGGGCCGACCACCGCGATTTTCTGTCCCCGGGTGATCTCGAAGTTGAAATCCTCAAAGACAGTAAGCTCCCCGTAGCGCTGGGCACTTCCTTCAAGTTTGGCAACGCAATGGGCACTGGGCGGTGGAGCGGGGAAGGTGAAGTTCATGGTAACTTCCTCCTCCTGCAGTTCGATGCGCTCCATCTTCTCTAGTTGCTTGATGCGACTTTGCACCTGGGAGGCCTTCGTATTCTTGGCGCGAAAGCGGTTGATCCAGCGTTCCGTCTTTTCAATCTCGCGTTGTTGTGCCCGGTATTGTTTCTCAAGGATTTCCCGGCGCAGGGCGGACTCCCTGACAAAGAAGGAATAATTCCCTGCATACTCGGCGGCCTGCCCGCGCTCAAACGCGATAGTCCGGTTCGTCAGTTCATCAAGGAGGGAGCGGTCGTGTGAAATGATTGCAATTGCTCCCCGGTAGTCGCGGAGGAAGATTTCCATCCAGCGCTGGGCATCGACATCAAGATGGTTGGTGGGCTCATCGAGGAGAAGAATGTCGGGCTCCTGGAGGAAAAGCTTGGCCATTGCGATCCGCATCTGCCAGCCCCCTGAGAATTCTCCACAGTCACGGCGGAAGTCCTCCCGCTGGAAGCCCAGCCCTCCGAGGACGGATTCGATCCGCGGTTTGATACGGCTGGGGTCGAAGTGTTCGAGTTTCAGCTCCAGTTCACCAATTTCCTGGAGGAGCTCGGAGTAGGGAGGATTTCCCGGGTCGAGGCTTTCCAGTTGATGCGAACGGTTGTCGATTTCACTTTGCAGACTCCTGGCCTCGGCAAAGGCGGATTCCGCCTCTTCCCAGAGGGAATGTCCTGACAGATGAATGCCATCCTGTGGCAGGTAGCCGGTCCGGCATCCCTTGGGACGGGTGATCCGCCCCGCATTTGGCTCAATGACGCCTGCGATGCACTTCATCAGCGTTGATTTGCCCGCTCCGTTCGGGCCGGCAAAGGAAATCCGGTCTTCCCGGTTCAGCACGAAGGAGAGCCCGTCAAATAGGACACGGGCTCCGACCTCGACACGGAGTTGCTGAATAGCCAGCACGGCGCGGAGGTTGGGGATTTGTCAGCTCTGGGCAAGAATTTTGAAGAACCGAGGAGGGTTCCCTGTATTTTTCTGGTCTGGACCTTCGGTGGTCCGGTCTTCGCGAGACGATTCCAGTTAAATGCCCTGAATTCGGCAACTTGCCCTTAAATCTGCCTTAACCCGGTTGACGGAAGGGAGAATTGGAAATCTATTATCAACAGGATCCGCCTTTCCGGACGCTGAAAGGGTGGGCCCCGCTGTTGCATCCCGGAATAAATCATTACCCCGAATATGAAGACGTTTCTGAAATCCCTCCTCGTCCTGTCAACGCTAGCGCTGTTCCTGATGGGGCTGGCGGCCCCCTCCATCGCCGAGGAAATGAAGGCAGCCCCGCTGGTGGACGACTTGGCAGACCTTCGGAAGCTCAGCAAAAAGCTGGTGGCCCTGTCAGCTCCCAGTGCCGCGGCAACGGTTTCCCTCGTCTCGACCGGGGCTGGGGGAGCCGGTAGCGGGGTTATCGTGAGCGAGGAAGGGCTGGTCCTGACCGCGGCCCATGTGGTGGCGTCCCTTTCCGATGAGGTCATCGTGATTTTTCCAGACGGCAAGCGGGTCAGGGCGGAGAAACTTGGAGGTGATTACGATCGTGATGCGGCAATGGTGAGGATAACGGAGGAGGGTAGCTACCCCCATGTGAAGGTAGGCAAGAGCGGAGACCTTATGCGTAATGAATGGTGTGTCGCCTTTGGGCATCCGGGTGGATTTGATTCGATGCGGACTCCCCCGGTGCGGTTGGGTCGAGTCCTGAAGAACGGGCAATTCGTTACCACGGACTGCGCGGTGGTGGGGGGAGACTCCGGAGGCCCTCTCTTCGATATCAAGGGAGAGGTGATCGGGATCCATTCCAATATCGGATCCACGCTGACTGAGAACCGTCACGTGCCC
>PAQU01000066.1 GCA_002709395.1 Roseibacillus sp.
TCAGGTCATCGCTCAAATCATCCTCACCGTCAGCCAGGCGGACAACGACCAGGGTCGAGATATCATCATCCGCTGCGTCGCAAGAGACCCCATGAATGAAAGAGTAATCAACGCCGTGGCTTCTGCAGCTCCCCGCCCCCGACTGGTAGAACTACTCACCTCCATTCTGACGCATCCCACCTTCCGGGAAAAACCACTTAGCGAAGAAAACCAAGCCCAACTGGACAGGTGGCTGCAATACTGCATCACCGGCACCGTCTCCGGTGGAGGGCCCCTCGCCTTTGCCAGCCTCCTTGAGTTAATTGCAAAGACCGATGCCGACCAGGCCACCTCGATGCTGCAGATCATTGCCAGCACTGTCACCTCTCGTCGGCAGAAACCTCCTCAAGCCAGACTGGTTCAGTTTGCCGCCAAACCCGCGGGGCTCATCGCTCTCGAAAAGCGCCCCGAACAGTCCATCCGGGAACAACTTAAGTCGATCTCATTCATGTTCTCCTGGCCGGGCCTGCCAACCTACGGCCGGGACTTTGCCCACCAGTCCAGGCCCCTTGGCGAAACGGAAAAACTCCTCTTCGCCAAGGGACAGGCCATCTACCACGAACTCTGTACCACCTGTCACGCTCCCGATGGACGTGGCCTGAAGAGCCCGGACGGCAGGAATCTTCTCGCCCCACCACTGCCCGAGTCCCCCCGTCTCGAGGAAAACCGCGAGGCCGCCATCCAGATCATGCTGCATGGATTGACCGGCGAACTCGACGGCAGGACCTACGAGGGACTGATGGCTCCCTTCGGAGCATCCAATGATGACGAGTGGGTGGCCTCCGTCCTCACCTACGTACGCCGTGAGTGGGGAAATGCCGGCAGCCCGATCCTGCCCTCGCACGTAGCCGCCACCCGGGAGAAATTCAGGAACCGCACCATGCCCTGGACCCAGGAAGAACTCGACTGGAAGAAACGAGGCGAATAACGGATCCGGATCTCGGGGAAATCCTCTTGGGATGAACCCGGTTTCTGCGCAAAGTCCTGACAGCCTATGAACCCATTCCTGCTCCCCGGCCTTTCTCTGCTTGCAGCGACCTCGCTCCTCGCGGAGGACTCCTGGAAACCGGGGAAAGCCCCCAGGGCCATCCCGCCCGGAATGTTCAAGGTGGACCCCTCTCTGGAGGTCACCGTCTGGGCCACGACCCCCCAACTCTACAACCCGACCAACATGGATATCGACCACGCCGGTCGGGTCTGGGTCGCGGAGGGAGTCAACTATCGGGGTAACAAGGAACAGAGAGCTGCCGGCGACCGGATTGTGGTCCTGCAGGACACCAATGGCGACGGCAAGTGCGACCGTTCTCATACCTTCGTTCAGGAAACCGGATTCATCGCCCCCATGGGAATCGCAGTCTTCGACAATGTGATCTACGTCTCCCAACCACCGGACCTTCTGGCCTACACTGACGTCAACCGCGACCTGAAATTCGACCCGGCGGTTGACAAGCGGGAGGTCATCCTCACCGGGTTCAATGCCATCAACCACGATCACGGACTGCACTCCCTCGTAGCCGGACCGGAGGGGAAATTCTACTTTAACAATGGTAACTGCGGAGCGGTCTTCACCGATAAGTCGGGCCGGACCTTCTATCTCGGGGGGACCTATGGCAGCCGGGGACCCAACTGGCCGGCAGACCACCTTTCCACTACCGGGAAGACCTCCGGAGACGGACATGTCTGGATCTCGGGATTCGCCGTCCGGATGAACCCCGACGGGTCCGGGGTCGAGATCGTGAGCCATGGGCTGCGTAATACCTACGAGCAGATCATCACCTCTTTCGGGGACATGTTTCAGAATGACAACGATGACCCCAAGGGGTGCCGCACCTCCTTTGCCCTCGAATATGGCTGTGCCGGATACTTCACCCGCGATGGCAGGCAGCGCAACAAGGCCGTGCGCCGACCCGGACAGTCGTATGCCCGTATCCACTGGCGGCAGGACGACCCGGGAACCATGGATGCCGGGGATGTTTACGGCGGTGGCGCTCCCACCGGCATCACTTTCTACGAAAATGGCGCTCTCGGTGATAAATGGAACGGCACCCTGCTGAGCTGCGACACCGGGCTCAACACCATCCTTGGCTACCAGCCCAAACCGAGGGGTGGAACGTTCGAGCTCAAGCGCTTTAGCTTTCTCACCAGCAACCCGGACAGGGACTACGACGGATCCGACTTCGTCGGAGGGGGCCCTAAGAACAGTAACATCGACAAGGTCGCCCCCAGCTTCTTTCGTCCGAGTGACGTCACGGTAGGACCTGATGGAGCACTCTACTTCTGCGACTGGTTTGACCCTCGAGTAGGAGGTTCCGGCCACATGGACAGCTCTTTCTCAGGAACCATCTACCGTATCGCCCCGCGCGGTTTCAAGCCAACCGTCCCCTCAATCGACCTCAGCACCATCGCGGGCCAGATCACCGCCTTACGCAGTCCTGCGGTAAACGTCCGCCACCTCGGATTCCGCAGCCTCCGGTCCGCAGGCACCAAGGCCTTGCCCGCCGTGAAGAACCTGCTCCGGGACCAGAACCAGTGGGTCGCGGCCCGGGCCGTCTGGCTCCTTCCCTATCTCGGGGAGGAGGGCATCGCTACCTGTCTCGCTCTTCTGAAGGATAAGCGCTCCCAGCACCGGGTTCTTGCCTACCGGGCCCTCCGCCGGGCCGGCCACGACATGATCCCCCATGCCCGCCTCCTCGCCCGGGATCCTTCACCTCAGGTCCGGAGGGAAGTCGCCCTCTCTCTTCGCGATCTTCCCGCATCCCGCACCTCCTCGATCTTTGTTGACCTCGCCCGGCGCTGCAACACCACCGACAAGAACTCCCTCGAGGCCATCGGACTCGGAGCCGCAAACCAGGAAAGCACAATCTGGACAGCCCTCCATGAGGCTCTGCAACCGGGTCCACCTGCTGCCTGGCCGGAGAGCTTCGCCCGCCTGACCTGGCGCCTGTGGGGAGCCGCCTCTCTAGATCACCTCAAGGCCCGTGCCACCGATCTCTCCCTCTCTCTCGACCAGCGGAAATTTGCAGTCGAGTCCATTGCCTTCGTCGATAACGAACGAGCCTCCCGGATAATGCTTGAGCTCGCCTCCGAGGGGTCTCCGGTCAAGGGCGAGGCCACCGCCTGGCTCCTCCGCAATGCTGCCGGCGAATGGGCCAGATACGACCTCGCAAAAGGACTCAAGGAACGGGGTATCTACGATCCGGAATCCATCGCTCTCGTTGCTGCCCCCGTCCCATCACCCCCGGGTCCTGCTCCCGAGGTGGAGGAGATCCTGAAACTCAAGGGGAACCCATCCCGGGGGCGGACCACTGCCGCCCGTTGTATCCTCTGTCATCAGGTCGATGGACAGGGGAATGACTACGGCCCCAACCTCAGGGGATGGGCTCGCAACCAGGATCAGGAAGTCATCGTCCGTGCTATCGCCAACCCCTCTGCCGAGATCGCCCACGGCTACAATGGCACCGAGATTATCCTCAAGGACGGTGGTCTCATCCACGGGGTCGCCTTCAACAACAGCGATCTCGGGCGCAGCGACTCGCCTCCGGTCGTGATCCAGTCCGCCGGCGGCCTCACCCAACTCATCCCAAAAGAGCGGATCGAGAGGCAGAGGGACTTCAAGCGGTCACTCATGTATGATCCCGTCACCCTCGGTCTCACTGCCCAGGATATCGCCGATCTCTCCGCCTGGCTCAGGTCCTACCGGTAAACCCTTATCCCGTTTTGCTCCGGGATGCCCAAGAATCGGCAGACCCTCTCGTTTATTTTTAGGCCTGATAACAAGCAATCCATTCAAAATGAGTTACTTATATCATTTCTGGGCAATTAGAGAGAGTATCAAGATGCTATTGAGATTTATTTTCCCACGCGTATTATTCCGCGCGGATGGCCAACCCCATCTGTTCTAGAACAATGAAAGTACATCACCTTATCGCCTTCCTGGCGGTTATGCTGTTGGGCGTCGCCTATGGTGCAGACGTCAAATACGAGGCCACCTTCACGGGTGTCACTTGAGCCGGATGTAAGAAGAGCGTCAGTTCGTCGCTCAAAAAACTCGCAGGCGTCAAGACTGTCGAGATCAAAGCCGGTAAAGCCCCCAAGACCCAGTCCATCATCGTGATGGCTGAGAAGGGTGGCATCAGCAAGGAAGACGTGGTCAAGGCCCTCGGAAAGACGGCCAAACGCTTCGTCTGCAAAGACTGGAAAGAGGCCAAGTAAACGGCCCCTGCCCTCTAAGCTTTTTGTAAAAGCTATCCTGAACGCCCCGCGCTCTCCTGAGCCGGGGCGTTCTCTTTTCCGGCCAGTCACCCCACGAGGTCACCAATAGATCCGAATCCGGGTGAGAACAATCTCTGGTACATGCGCACCGCATAACCATCGGTCATCCCGGCCAGGAAATCACAGACTAGGCGCGCCCGCTCCCCCGGCGTCTCCATTCCTTCAATTTCCTCTGCCTGCTCGGCGGGAAGCAACTGGAAGAACTGGCCATCGATGGCCTGTCCTTCCACGTAGCGGCGATGAAATAGCTCCCAGAGCCTCCGCAACATGAGGCTCCCCTTGTGCTCCAACTGCTTGAGCTGGGTCGAGAGAAAGACCACCTCAAAGGCCAGCCGCTTGAAAATTTCACTCTCTGCCTGCGTCGCCTCATTCACCGCAATCCGATAACGATAACGGTTACTCTCCCCACTCAGGAAATTACTCTCTTCCTCCACCCTCGCAGCCTTGACGTAAAGCCCGATCCGGTGCCCGACAAAGGAATCGATCCGGCCCCGGTTGATCGCCCGGATAAGATCCCCCAGCGGACTCTGCTCCCCGGTCTCTACCTGCCTCTTCTCTGCCCAGTTCCTCACTGAATCCTCTGCCAGGAACCCCGCCCGCACGCTATCCGCCAGATCATTAAGCGAATAGGCTGTATCATCGGCCCAGTCCATGACCTGGCACTCCACCGACTTAAAGCTGTCGCGCGTCTTACCGGCATGGAGTTCCTCCGGGAAGCCCTGCCCTCCCAGGGTCCACCGGGCGTAATGCTCCTGTTCATCATAGACGAAGTGATTGGCTGGCTCCCGCCCCTTGGCTGACCTCAGCTCACTCCAGCCCGATTTATATTTCAGGATGCCGTCGAGGAAAGCCCTTGAGGGATCCATTCCCGTGCGACGCTGCGAAAAAATTCTCTCGGTAATAAGGCGCAGGGTCTGCGCATTTCCCTCAAACCCCCCGTATGGAGCCATGAAATGGTTGAGAGACCTTTCCCCCGCATGGCCAAAGGGCGGATGCCCAAGGTCGTGGGAAAGACAGATCGCCTCGACTAGATCTCCGTCGATGGTGTGCTCCGGGGAAAATCCCTCGGTTGAGGCCAGCAACCAGGAACAGATGGAACGACCAATCTGGGCAACCTCAAGCGAATGAGTCAACCGCGTCCGGTAAAAGTCATACTCTCCACTCCAGAAAACCTGGGTCTTGTTCTGAAGCCGGCGGAAGGCAGGCGTATGAAGAACCCGATCGCGATCCACTTGGAAAGGACTGCGGAAATCCCCTTCCGCTGGCCTGGCTCCGGAAAGTCTCTCGGTATCAAAGTCCTTATAGAATCGGTTTCGCACTGCCCATTGGTGCCCTCTCCCGCTGCCCATGAAAACCACGAACTGACTAAAATCAGGCAGAATCATCCCCCTCAGGTCCGGATCAGCAGGATTTCTTTGAAGGAACTGAGTTTAGGAATGTCCCGGAACGGTCAGGTCAGTCACAATTAAGCCGTGACGCCCATTGCCTACCTCGCGCTCGTCCTTGCCCTGGGCATCCTCGCGCAATGGCTCGCCTGGCGGATCAGGATTCCATCCATCCTGATCCTCCTCGCCTTCGGCTTCGGCCTTTCCATCACCACTGGCGCTCAAATTGACGATTATCTGGGAGGAGAAACAGACACCCTCCTTGCCATCGTCGGTCTATTTGTCGCAATCATTCTGTTCGAGGGAGGCCTTACCTTGAAATTCTCGGAACTCCGTCAGGCCGGTGCTCCTGTCCTGCGACTATGCTCCCTCGGGGTCGCCATCGCTTTTGCTCTCACCAGCATCAGTGCGGCCTGGATCTTCCAGTGGAACTGGCGGGTAGCGGCCCTTCTTGGAGCCATCCTCGTGGTTACTGGACCTACCGTGGTCGGCCCCCTCCTGCGCGTGATTAAGCCTACCCGCAAGATCTCCTCCATCGTGAAGTGGGAGGGGATTGTGGTCGACCCTATCGGGGCCATCCTGGCAGTCCTCGTTTTCCAAGTCGCCGTCGCCGGAGAACTGCAGGCTGCCGGTGGAGCGGTTGCCCTGGCCCTGCTGAAAACCCTCCTGGTCGGCATCGTCCTCGCAGTCCTCCTCGCCAAGGTCCTCGAATTTCTCCTGAAGCGACACTACATCCCGGAGTTTCTGGAAAGCGTCTTCCTTCTCGCGGTCGTGGCAGTTGCCTTTGCCGTCTCCAACGCCATCCAGGAAGAATCAGGACTCCTGACCGTAACAGTCCTCGGAATAGCCCTCGCCAACCAGAAATCGGTCTCGGTTCGTAACATCCTTGAGTTCAAGGAAAACCTCCGCGTGCTCATCATTTCCCTTCTTTTCATTCTCCTCTCCGGCCGGATCGATCCCGCTGATCTCTCCGCCATTGCACTCCCCAGCCTCGCCTTTCTCGGAGCGCTGGTCCTCATCGTCCGTCCCGCCTCCATCTATCTCTCCTGTCTCGGCTCCCGTAACATCGACAACCGCGAACGGGCTTTTCTCGCAGCACTCGCCCCACGCGGGATTGTAGCCGCCGCTGTCACATCCGTGTTCGCCATCGAATTCGATCATGCTGCTCACGAGGGCATCATCGATACCGCTATTGCCCATCAGGCTCAGCAGATGGTTCCGGCTGTCTTCCTGATCATCATGGGCACTGTTCTCCTTTATGGCCTTATTGCCAGGCCCTTCGCCCTTTCTCTCGGTATCGCCAGCAGGAGTGCGAATGGAATTCTCTTTGCCGGAGCTGATACCTGGACACGCAAGATCGCATCCGCCCTGCACGAGGACGGCTACTCCGTCATGCTCCTCGATACACGCTATGGCAAGATCGCCGCTGCACGCATGGACGGACTTCATGCCATCCGGGCAAACATTCTCTCCGAGCATGCTGAGGAGACCCTCGAATTCCCCGGCATCCGCCACCTCATCGCAGGCACCCCAAATGACGAGGTCAATTCCCTGGCAACCCGGGAGTTCTCTCATATTTTCGGCAAGGCCAACGTCTGGCAAATTGCACCCGCCGACAAGGATCATCACCCATCCACCGCGGTCGCCGCCCACCAGCGTGGGCGCATCTGCTTCAGTGAGGAACCCACCTTCCAGAAGCTCCAGAATATTGCGTCCCGGGATGGAATCATCAAGAAGACCCTCCTCACCGAGGTCTTTACCCTTGAGCACTTCCACGACACCCATGGTGACGACGCTGTTATTCTCTTCCTTCATGATGAGGAGACCGGCCTCCGGCCTGCGACTGCAGACCTCCGGGAGATTCCTCCCGGCACCACCCTGTATGCCCTCGTCAGCCCGTAATAACCGGCGAAGTCCTCCCGGCCCACCACCAGAACTTCGGATCCATCTCCTTCAGGGCCCGGGCCGCCAGCGCTTCAACAGGCGCTCCTTCTTCCAGAACAGCAAAAACAGTGGATCCCGAACCACTCATCAACGCCGCCCTTACTTCGAACTGCTCCAACAGCCACATCTTAAGTTCGGCAAGGAACGGAAACTTGGCAAAGGCCGGTCGCTCAAGGTCGTTGACCATTCCCAGTCCATCAACTTCCTGCTCTCCATAGCGCACACAAGGGAGTTCAGCCGATCCCGCCCACCGCTGGTAGGCATCGACAGTATCCACCCCGAAGGCAGGTTTGAGAAGGAGTACTTCCAGTTCTTCCACGGATGTTTCTTCAAGAACCTCTCCCCTGCCGCGGCACCAGCACGCTCCATTCTTCAGGAAAAATGGAACATCCGAGCCAAGCTGCTCCGCCATTTCCCCAAGGGCTTCCTTTCCCAGTCCTGCTCCCTCAAGTCTGTTCAAGGCCTGGAGAACTGCAGCGGCATCACTGCTTCCTCCACCCAGTCCGGCCCCGGCAGGAATCCGCTTCTCAAGCGTGATGTGGTAAGGACAGGCTCTTCCCGTTTTCTCCTCAAAAACCCGTAACGCTTTAGTTACCAGATTGTCGTCCACCGGCCCAACTTCTGCCCCTCGTGTCTCGAGGGTATAGGATTCGGCACGGGTGATCTCCAACAGGTCAGAGAGGCCCGCCATTGGAACCATGAGGGTTTCCAGTTCATGGAACCCATCTTCCCGCTTCCCCAGAATACGGAGGGAGAGATTGAGCTTTGCTGGAGCAGATACAGTCATCAGGTCTCCGGAGTGTCTCCTGTTCGGCCCAGCAGGGCCAGCATTCGTCCCGTCTTTCCCCGCTCGACACGGTAGGAATAGAATTTCTCTACGTTCTCCCCCGTGCATTCCCCACTCATCTTCACCTGCTCCGGAGGAACTCCAGCCCCCCGCAACTGCTCCTCGATCATTGGAGCAAAATCCACCTCATACCGGGGAGGCCTGATACATGGGGAAATCGCTGCCTCGATATCCTCGGCTCGCGATCCATATTCCCTTTCCATGGCCTCCAAGGTTCGTGGAACGATCGCCTGCTCCGTACCCCTCCTCCCCGAATGCACCAATCCCAGTGCACCGGTCCGGCGATCGCACAGGTAGACCGCCGCGCAATCCGCCACGTAGATTCCAAGTAGCACTCGACTCCTGCCATTCGTCAGTAATCCATCCGCTCCATCTACAATGTATTCCTCAACTCCTGCCATTGGCACCCGCACCGAAACGTCTCCATGGACCTGCTCCGCCCTCCAGAGATCATCCCAGTGGAAACCCAAGGCATTTACTGCCTTCCGGTGAGCCGGCTCCAGCAAGCGAAGGGTAGCCCACTTATCCCTGGTGAGGGGAATCCCGGGAACCCGTGGAACGAACCCGGCCTTCACACCCGGAACTGCCAGCACCCGGTTCAGAAAAGAAAGCGCCCCCGCCATGGATGCTACCATAACGGGGGCGTCTTCACTGTGCCAAGTTTCCCCGGCACAAGTGGTGGAAAATGTGTCTCCCTAACGGGTCACTGCACGCCGTGCATGATCAAGGGTCTCGGCCTCTTCCTCGTCCATCTCGGACATGATGTCAGCGAGATTGGCCGCGATCTCCTTGCGCATGTGGGCCACAAGCTCCGTGCCCTTGTGCGTAATGCGAACCATGATCTTGCGGCGATCTTCGGCAGCGTGCACGCGCTCGACATATCCAAGCTTCTCAAGCCGGTCCACAAGACCAGTGGCCGCGGCGGTAGAATGCCCCATCTTCTTGGCGATATCCGACATGGTCAGATAGTCCTCGCTGGAGAGGTAGGCGAGCAGGAAGAACTGCGGAAAAGAGATATTACCGCGATTGAGCTCGTTCGAAAGGTTCAGAATGCAGGAGCGTTGCGTAAAGAGGACAAAGTCCGCAAGACGATCCGCATCCGCTTGGACTGCACCTCTTGATTGGTTGGCTGTGCTTGATTTCATGACTGTTCGACTGTGATGGTATTAGGTAGGTTTGGGTGCCCAGCAGCTTCGGGAGAAGGTTATTCCAATTTTTGTAAACTTTACAAGGGTGGAATTAAAAAAATATAGGTAATGGGGCTAATATAAGCATTAAATATTACTTTAAGACCTATATTTCCAGCATTTTTCAAAAAAGCATCCTCGGCGCTCGCTGCTACCTCTTTACGATGGGTCAACCTGCGGAACAGGCTCCGTGGGCCCCTCAATGTCGTCTTCGGCAGCCTGGCGGACCACCACTACGTCTCCATTCGAGGGACTACCCTCCTGAATATCTGCGGCATGGTAGCGCCCAAGCGTTTCTCCCGTTAAAACCAGTGAACTCGTCACTCCACCCGGACTCACGGACGCAATGAGGGTCCCCTCTCCAAAACCGCCTCCCTGGAAGTAACGTTTTATCAGGACGAATTTTTCGTTTGGATGCACCGAGGCGATCTCCCCGACAACCCGCATCGACGATATCCCTGGCGCCTCTCCGTCTTCTCCACGCCCGCCCGATCCGGGGCCTGCCTTGGATTCCTTGCTCTCCGAGTTATCTCCTTTTCCCGATAGACCGCAATTGGTCACTGATCCGGAAAGGATCAAAATCATGAAAAGCAATGGGCACAACTGGGAACAACCACGCACACCTCTACATAGTCTGAACAGTCGAGATGACACGAAAATTCAGTTCTGACCTCTTCTCGCCATTGACGAAACTCTCTCCCTGTGGTTTCCCTCTTCGCACATTACCAAATTCAATTCGATCAACGGAGCGGTGGCTGAGTGGTCGAAAGCGCTCCCCTGCTAAGGGAGTATACCCCAAAAGGGTATCGAGGGTTCGAATCCCTCCCGCTCCGCCAGTCTTTGAGAGGTGAACTTGAAGGGTCCGATTTTTTGGTCCAATCGCCCGCAGAATAGGGGCAAATCGATTCTCTCTGTTCCTTTGGCCTCCCGATTTTGCGACCATCCGGTCGAATTTGATCCTTGGTCTCTCAAACTGGATCAGGTCGTAGGTCCGAATCCGCGATCCGGGCAGTTTTGAATATGCCAGCGTTCACTGGCCACCGCCGACGCTGGGGATTCCCAGCTCACTCATCTGCGCCTCCCAGTCCATTGACCGGGAAACGAGGAGGTCCTGTGCCTGGAATTCTGGCGGCTGCGTTCCCTGGAGGATAGCTCGCTTGATAGCTGGGGCGAGATAGGCAGCGTTGAGGACCTTCGAGACGTAGCGTGGCCGGATGCCACGAGGCTTGAGAATCACCGCAAGCCACCATTGGCCTCGAGGTTCACTGCCAGGTCAGCACCGAGAGCAAGATGTTCTGCTCCTGCCGGACCAGTTTCGGCGAGGAGCCAAACACCAACGTGTGCCCCACCTGCCTGGGCCTCCCCGGATCACTGCCCGTGCTGAACAAGGCCGCTATCGAGCAGACCGTTCTCGCCGGGCTCCTTCTCGAGTGCAGAACCCCGGAGATATCCAAGTGGGACCGGAAGAACTACTTCTACCCGGACATGCCCAAGAACTACCAGATCTCCCAGTTCGACCTTCCGCTCTGCATCGGCGGCGCCGTTCCGCTCTACGATCACAACTACCCCAAAGACTACCAGAAGAACATCGCCAGGCCCGGCAAGAAGGTAGGCCTCACCCGAATTCATCTTGAGGAGGACGTGGCCAAGTCCACCCACCTCGCCAGCGCCAGCGTGATCGACTTCAACCGTGCTGGAACCCCCCTCATGGAAATCGTTTCCGAACCGGAAATTGAAACACCCGAGGAAGCCTTCGCCTACCTCAAGACCCTCCAGCAGATTCTCATCTACGGGGGCATCTCGGATGCAGACATGGAAAAAGGGCAGCTCCGTTGCGACGTCAACGTCTCCGTGCGCAAGGAAGGGGAGGAACAGCTCGGCACCAAGATCGAGCTCAAGAACATGAATTCCATCTCCGCCGTGCGGCGTGCCCTGCACCATGAGATCAAGCGACAGGTCGATGTCCTCGAACAGGGCGGAACCCACGCCCAGGCCACCTGGCGGTGGAATGACGACGCCGGCGTCACCGAGTTCATGCGGGGCAAGGAAGACGCGCACGACTACCGCTACTTCCCTGATCCCGATCTGCTTCCGGTCCGTTCCGGAGTAATCGTCGACCGCATGCGTCCTCATGTGCCTGAGCTCCCCCACGAAAAAGCGGACCGCTTCGAGAAGGATTTCGAGGTAACGAACTACGACGCGAACGTCCTCGCGTCCGACCGGACCCTGGCCAACTACTTTGAATCAGCTGCCAAAGCCTCGCGCGCTCCCGCCAAGAAGACGGCTAACTGGGTCATCAATACTCTTCTCAAGCACCTGAACGACGACAATCTCACTCCCTCAACCTCCCCGGTTTCACCCGAGAGCCTTGCCGCCACTGTCGACCTGGTTGAGGCCGGCACGGTTTCCAACAACCAGGCCAAGGAAGTGTTCGAGGCGCTCTGGAAAAGTCCCGGGCAGGACCCTGCCCGGATCGCCCGGGAACTGGGCTTCGAGCCCGCCGACACCGGAGCCATCGACTTGCTCATTGACGAAGCGATCTCCACAAACCCCGACAAGGTTGCCCAAATTCAGGCGGGCAACGAGAAACTTGTCAACTGGCTCACCGGCCAGGTCATGAAGTCTTCACAGGATAAGGCCAACCCGAAGCAGGTGACTGACTCCATCAGGGCCAAACTGCTCTGATAACTTCCTCCGGACCTCCTGATTCGCGTAACCGCACTCTGACTCCTCCGGGGCCATCCACTTCATCCAACGTGTCTCCCGTCCTCCAGGTTTCCAAAGTCACCAAGGCATTCGAAAAGCTCGTTGCGGTGGACAGCCTGAGCCTTGAAGTCAATTCTGGGGAAGTTCTCGGCCTCCTCGGCGTGAACGGCGCAGGCAAGACCACCGTGATGAACATGATCCTCGGACTTACCATCCCCAATGAGGGTTCGATCACGGTGTTCGGCAAGGACCTCCAGAAGCATCGGATTGATATCCTCAAGCGCACCAACTTCTGTACCACCTACGCCAACCTGCCATCCAACCTGAAGGTCTGGCAGAACCTCCGGGTCTTTGCCGGGCTCTACGGCATCAGGAATCCGGGAGAAAAGATCAACGAATTGCTGGAGCTGCTGGAAATTGCCCACCTGCGAAACAGCATCACGGGCCGCCTCTCCGCCGGGGAGGGCACCAGGGTCAACCTCGCCAAGGCTCTTCTCAATGACCCGGAACTTCTCCTTCTTGACGAACCCACGGCCTCCCTCGATCCAGACATAGCCGATAAGGTCCGGAAACTTGTTCTCCGCCTGAAGCAGGAGAGCGCACCGGCCATTCTCTACACCTCACACAACATGCGCGACATCGAGGAAGTCTGCGACCGCATCCTTTTCCTTCACCAAGGGAAGATCCTCGCGAGCGGGACTGCCGAAGATATCAAAAACCGCTTCGCGGGCAAGGATCTTGATGAGGTGTTCATCAAGGTTGCCCGCAACGAAATCGAGGCGCTGCATCTGTAGGATCACGTCCGCATTGGACGAAAGCGGACATTGACCGAGTCTGGCCGTTAGAGACCGGGAGGGGCCCTACTTGCACAGGCGGTTGAGAGTGTAGTAAGCCTTTCCGTTGCGCATCGCCCCGCCGCTCTTCGAGACGACGTTGCGCACATCAATCTGGAACAAGCGGTCGCCGGCCAGTCCCTCGACGGCGACTTCCGCGACCAACCCGTCGGCGGAAAGCTTCACGCCACTCACTTGGTGCTTCTTCGTATCGAGCCGCTTCGAGCCGTAGTTGCCGGTGTACTCCGGCACCCAGCTGCCGATCGTGAACGACTCGGCTTTCACCTCAGCTGCGGGCTGGGTGAAGGTGATCTTGAACCCGTCCTTGGTGAGCGAGACCTCCTGCAGCCCCATCGAGGTCTTGCCTGTCCACTCGATCATTTTCAAGCCGTGGCCCGACCCCCAGCCGCGGGCGGTCTGGCCGACATAGAGCGCGCCGGTCTTCGGGTGGAAGGCCATGCGGTTCGATCCGCCTCCCAGTTCGCCCGCTTCGATGAAGGGATAGGCGGCGCCCTGGAACTGGCCATCGACCTTCTCCAAGGTGCCCCGGTTGATCTTCGGAGTGTTAACGTCGCCGATCAGCACGTGGCCCGCGAAGGGCCCGAACTTGCCGCCGGTGGTATCCCAGCGGGGCGCGGTGCAGGACATGCCCATCTCGCGGTATGGCAGGTAAAGCGCCGGCCGCTTGCGCATCGAGTTGAGTTTCTCGATGTCGTAGCTCGCCGCGTCCGGGTGGCGCTTGTCGAACATCAGCCCGTCCGGGTGGCCGAGGAAGGCACCGGGTTCGGCGTGGTTGAGGACTCCGCTAGGGACGTAGCTCCCTTGGTTGTCGGTCACGAAAACGTCGCCGTCGGGGCTGATGCCAACGCTGTTCGGCTCGCGGCAACCAGGGTTAAGCGGCACGTATTTGCCGTCGGCGGTGATCTTGAACAACCAGCCGCGCCAGGGGACGTTGCCGTGGCTGCACCACGTCGGCTTGAATGGTTCACCTTTGGGAAAGAAACCCAGCCCCAAGGCGCCGTAGAAGCTGCCTTCCTTGTCGCGCACCAAGCCGAAGGCGTACTCGTGGTAGTTGCCTGTGTAACCCCAGCCCTTGCCAAAACTCTCGAAGCGCTCCGCGACCCCGTCCTTGTCCGTATCGGTGATCCGGGTCAACTCGGCCCGCTGCAACACGTAGATCTCGCTGTTGTCTTTGCCGGCCACGAGACCGAGCGGTTCGTGCAGGCCGGAGGCAAACTGCTTCCATTCGTCCTTCTCGGGTTGGAAGGACCAGATCTCACCACGGCGGGTGCACATCATCAGACGTCCATCGGGCATCCAGTCCATGCCGCCAACTTCCAGGACGACACCATCAGGTGCCGGGATGTTGGTGATCTTGTAGTCGGGGTCGGCGGCGCGCACGGAGCTGACAGCCGCGGCGATGGCGAAGAGGCTAAGAAAATGGATTCGCATGGTTACTTGGTTTTGAAATGGACAGTGAAGTTGGCGCCGACTTTGACTGCGGTCCCCCGCTCTGCGGCCTCGCCGATGCTCTGGGTCTGGCCGAGGGTGTAGGTGGCACCGGCCGGCGCCGGCTTAAGAGTGAAGTTTGCGTCGAGGCCGTCGCCCGCGGGCACGATCCGCACCAACACGGTGCTGTCGCCCAGCTTGTAGTGAAAACTCGGGTAACCGTCGTCGCCGATCTCGTAGCCGAGAAAGTCGGGGGCCACATCGCCGCTACCGACATCCAAGGGCTTGGCGTCCTTGGCAGCCGAGAACCTCCCCTGCCCCATGATCTGCAAAAAATTACCACCGCGTCCGTCCCACGCCGGCTTGGTGTTGACCAATTCACCATTCGGCGACATCCAGGTCTTGGCCACGATGCAGCGGTTTGTATCGAAAGCAAACTGCGAACCAGACAGGGTGCCGACACAAATACTCGCCGGCCCCGAACCATGAAGGGAGCCACGCAAGATGATCGGCCGGTCTTTGACCGTGACTCGGAAGACGTCACCCGGCATCGGTGGCTTCAGCACCTCGACCTTCGGCTTCGGCAGCTTTGTGGTGACGTGCAGCACGCCGCGCATCAACAGGTGGTGCCCCGGAAAGGTGCACACGTAGGGATAGTCGCCCGGCGTATCTGGGACCGTGAGGTAGATCGTGTCCGAGGTGCCCGGTGCCACCAGTTTGGTGTGGGTGATCACCCGCGGGTCCGGCGGCACGTAGGCGGTCTTGATCATCTCGGCGAGGTTGCCCATCACATATTCACCCAACTCGTTGGCTACTTTGTCACTCGGCTGGCACAGGATGAAGTTGTGCGCCATCTCGTCTGAATTAAACAAGGTCAGAGAAACCTTGCTGCCCGGGGTCGCCCAAAGCTCCTTTTTGTCGAACTCCAATTTACCGTGCTTGGAGCCGAGGAACAGATGGCGAACCGGGGCGCCGAATTCCGCAGGCGGCTTCGGCAATGAGCCGACCGGCGTCGCAGCGACCGAAGCCCTGACCAGCGGTAGGTGTCCCCAACCGCCATGCAAGCCATCGACCAGGTCGAGTGTGTAGACCTCGTCGTGCGAGCGCGCGATCAGCTTGTCGAGTTCCTCCTTGGCGACCTTGATGGTCTGCTCGTGGGTTTTCGATTTCTCGAAAAACAGCACATAGGCGTCGTCGGTGACGCGACGCAAGGCCAGGCCCATCGGCCCACGATTACTGGTCCGCGGCTTGGCCAGGACCTCCCGTGCGGTGGCTGGCAAAGGCTTCCCCATCCCGCCCTTCAAAGTGATCTCCAGTCCGCCGCCGCCGTTGAGCCGGAACATCGGCGAGCGCGCCAGAAAAGTCGTTTGCTCTGCATCGCGGGTCTCCCACGTCGTGCTCGCCATGCCTCCGTCGTAGAAGCCGACTTCACCAGAAACGATCTGCCAGCCATGCGTTTGGCCGTCGCCGAACTCCCAGCTGAGGGTCTTGTTGTTCGCCGCGAAACTCGTCGCGGCGGTGAGTGCAAAGATCGCCGTCGCGATGGCGGCGATCGGCAAGGTTTCGAGTAGTACCGCCATGCGTCTCGTCATCTCTATTTTCGTTTTCATCGCTATCGTTGTTGTTGATTCACTTTACCGGTGAGCTCGGTCTCCAGGAGCTCAAGAAACAGTCCCTGAAACTGCCCGGGCTTCAATCCGTCCGGCAGGGTCACGTTGATCCGGTGCGCCACGTCAGGGGCAAGGTTCGAGCTCCTCATGGTGATGGCGCTATTCTCCCCAGATTTCGAGTTCGGTCAGACCACTGCGAGCCTTTCCTCTGTGGGTGAAGACGATGCGGAGTTTTGTGAGTAGCACCGGATCAAACTTGAGAACATTGGCCATGTTTCCCGTGGGCACTGGTGGGGACTTTACCTGGTTGACCAGAGCCTTCCATTCGCCATCGATCCAGCCCTCGATGACGTAGTCGGACGGTGGTTGCACGCCACCGCGATCGTCATAGATGTGGAGAACTGCTCGACCGATCTTGCTCGGGTTCTCGAGTTCCAGTTCGAGCGTGTCGTTGAGGTTCGGGGAGCCGTAGGAAGTCCAACGGTTCGCCGGGGTTGCCTCGAAGATGATCTTCCCATCGATGGCGCGCACCG
>PAQU01000067.1 GCA_002709395.1 Roseibacillus sp.
CCCGTTCGATTAGCCTGCGGGACGTAGCGCCCCTTGACCTTCAACCCCTCGTCAAAAGGCCAGTATACTCCCTGCCCCTTGAAACTCACCCAGTGATCAAATCCCCGTTGCTTTTCATCGGTATCCCCCATGTGCCACTTCCCTACAAAGGCCGTTTCATAGCCTGCCTTCTGGAGAAGTTCCGGGAAGAACACCAGGTCGTCCCGGACCGGATGATAGTTATCCACTACTCCATGATTGTGAGCATAGCGCCCGGTAATGATGGAGGCCCGGCTGGGCGAACAGAGCGACGTCGTGACAAAGGCATTGCTGAAATCCACCCCCTTTTCCAGCAACCGATCAAGATTGGGAGTCTTCAGGAAGGGGTGACCTTTCGCCCCCAGGGCATCCCAGCGATGGTCGTCGGTAAGAACGAGCAGGATATTGGGCCGGGACGCTCCCAACCCACCCGTAAGAAGGGTAAGACCAATGAATAACAGGAGAAACTTCATATCGCCACTCGCAGAAGAACGCGGGATGAGGGCCGCAGCTATTTTTTCAAGGGCTCAAGGTTTTTCAGGGCATCACCCGCCCACTCATTCCACCCCTTTTCGATCTTATCCTTGTCCGGTTTCCCATCACTCACCCTGAGAAGGTAGGATTCTATGATCTGCTCCCCAGGCTTGATCTCCCATGCATGTTCCTGGGTTGGAACAATATTGAAGAAAATCGCGCCGTTGTGGCTGCTGGGAGGCCAGGTCCGCAGGCGCTGGGGAAAGTCCCTGTTTTCGGGATGCATCATGACCGTCAGGGTTGCAGCTCCCTTGGTGGTCGGACCCCACATCGCCACCCAACGGGCCCGGGTGGCATGGCTGTTCGTCCGGTCGAGACCCTCCGAGGTGAGATAATCACTGTTAGTCTGATCCCAATGGTGCGGGGCACGATAGGCCAGTCCCCCTCCGTAGCGATAGGCAGGAAGAACGAGGGCTTCCCCGCTCACGTTGGTCTGCTTGACCCGGTAGCTCACCCGGTTCTCTCCTCCAACGAACTCCACCCGGATCCCGAAATGCTCCTTCAAAACCACGGTTTCCCTCCGCTCCTTTCCCTTGTAGGCCACCTGCTCCTGTTCGACAACAAAGCCAACAGAAGCGTCACGGTCCGAACCCTTGTGCAACTGGATCGTTTTCACATACCGCACCCGCCCCGTCCTGCCGCGCAAGTTCCAGAAATCAGGGCTATCCTTTCCATGCCTGGTCTTTACCCAGGCATGCCAGAGTCCGAGGTGGTGGTAATGGTCGGCAGGATGGATCCCGGTCACCGGCTCCCCGTTCGGGGCACAGAGAGGATGAATGAATCCACTTCTCTTGTAGATGGGGTCCGCCTTCTCGGGCGGGGGCACTTCCGCCTTGTGATAAGTCAGCACCGGCACTTCGCCCCTTGTGACCGTAATCGAATCACCAGTCTCGGTCACCTGTAGTTCACCAACGGCAAGGAGCTGGCCGCCCAGAATGATTGAGAGGGAACAGGACAAGGTATGCCGGAACTTCATGATGCCCTACCGAAACCAATTACCAACCCTGCGTCAATCCCGCCCCGGCCATTGACCCTTACCTCGGAAATGCCGCTTGCTCCAAACCGGGGACAGACCTAGCGTGGATGACACGGCGTGTTCGGGATTTGTCCCGGCCAGCCGGACCGGAGAAAAGGGGTCATAGCTCAGTTGGTAGAGCGCGTCGTTCGCAATGACGAGGTCAGGGGTTCGACTCCCCTTGGCTCCAGTCTTCCTCTGCCATTGTCTCCCTGCCTGAAGGCATTACCATCCCGCTCAATGGAGATCCTGATCGTGTCCCCTTCCGCCTCCGTGCCGAACGGGAACTCGAACACCGCGGAGCGTTGGGCCTCCGAGCTCTCGGATCTTGGTCACACGGTCCGGATTGCCGGGGAGAACGACCAGAAACCGGCCGATCTCCTCATCGCCCTGCATGCTGAAAAAAGTCATCAAGCCCTGACGGACTTCAAGGGGTGCCAGCGCTCACCCGTTGTGGTCGCCCTCACCGGGACCGACCTCTACCCATCACTCTCGTCCACCTCCCTCAAGTCTCTGGAAATAGCGGATCGAATCGTCGTCTACCAGGCCAAGGCACGCACCCGCCTCCCACCCGGACTTCGCGATAGAACCCGCGTCATTCACCTCTCCCCTCCCGATCACCCCGCCCTCCAGTTCAGGGGAGGCAGAACCGATCATTTCACGGTCTGTGTGGTGGGCCACCTCCGGGGCGTCAAGGATCCCATGCGAACCGCCCGCGCCGCTCGCCTTCTTACTGCAACCTCACGTCTCCGCGTTCTTCATGCAGGCGCCATTCTCGAGGATCAATTCACTCCGGAGGTCGAGCGTGAACAAAGGGAAAACCCCCGCTACCGGTGGCTGGGAAACCTGGCAGAGGAGGAAGCCTGTCAACTCATCGCCTCCAGCGACCTTCTCTCTCTGACCTCTTCCCATGAAGGAGGTGGTTGGGTTCTCAACGAAGCGGCAGCGGCGAGGACTCCAATCGTAGCCACCCGTAATGATGCCACCACAAGCCTGCTGGGTGACGACTACCCCGGACTCTTTCCCTTTGGGGATACCGAAGGGCTCAGCATTCTTCTCGAACGCTGCGAATCCGATCCCTCCTTCCACGACCTGCTTCTCGAAAGCGCCCGGCGCCACCTCGAAGAGTACCGCGCCACACGCGAGAAGGAGAACTGGTCCTCTCTCCTTGCAGAATTATTCCCTCCTCCCATGTCAGGATCATGACGCCTGACAGGAGCCAGACCCCCGACTGAACAGCACCGGCTTCCACTCATGCGCGGCTGACTCTCCCTAGTTCCTCGAGAATTCCTCCTGCTCCGCCTCTACCAGACGCTGATAAGCCTGCACCACTTCCTCATCCGCGACCTTCTCCAGGTTAATGGCATAGGCCACGTTTTCAAAGGCCCTCACAAAACGACGCCAGTCGGCATACTCACGCGAAAGATCCAGTTCCCGGTCATTCAGCCTGGCACGTTCTTCCTTCAACCTCTCCCACTCCTCAAACCGGGGATGTTTTTCGACTGCCTCCACAAAATCGCCCCTCAACTTTTCCTCGCTGAGAAGACGTACCGCACCCGGGCTGTGACGGTTTTCAAGATCCGGCCAGCGATTTCGCATGCTCCGGGATATGGACATCCTCGCACCATCGAGCCGTTTCTTGTGCCCCTTCTTCTCTTCTTCCACCTTGCGAATCTTCTTCATGAACTCGGAAGCCTTCTGCGCCGCAAAGGCCCCGTGCACCGGCTTTTCTCCAAGGCGGTTGGTGAGCCCCTCCAGGACTGCCCTGTCCACCTTGCCGGCCTGCTCCAGGATCTCCGCATATGGAGTCTCCAAGCCAAGTAGGTCTCGATCCTCCTCCTTGGCAGAGTGCAGGCGACTTTTGACCCGGAGGAAAGCCCCGCTGGTCTTCACCGGGATATCAATATTCCGAGAGGTCAGGATCGCATAGGCGTGAGCCTCCTCGAAAGAGACCCTGCCACTGCCATCGTAATCACAATCGGCAACTTCGTTTCCAGTGCGGGTTTTTCCCCGCAACGCCGCCCAGAAGTGACTGCTGAATTCATCGTAGTTCGCTTCGTTGACATCCGGGGTGCACCCGGCCGCCTCGCGATCGCAAACGGTGGCAAAGAATCCGCATATACTCCGCTTCGAGACCTCTTTCTTCTGGTTATTTTCCTCGAATATCAGGTGGGAAAAACCACCGGCGTAGCACTGTACCATCACCGTCATGACACTCACCCCTCCTGGCAAATCAGCTATCAATTCCGCCAACCGGGAAGCCTCCAAGGTACGTCGGTCCCACATCCAGATCTTCGTATTGAACTTGTTCTCCTTGTTGCTGCTCCGGGCCCCATGAGAAGTCACATAAAGAATCAAGCGGTCACCCTCCTTCAATTTGGACCCTTCCTCCCGGAACCACCGCTCCACAGCCTGGGGACTGGAGACATCCCGGACTCCCTCCAGTTCATTATTGCGATAATGATTGGAGAGCCCCCTCTCGGACCCGAAGAGTCCTCCCATGAACAGGTTGGCCGTAGGGACTTCCCATCCCTCACGCCGGAACTGAAGGTCTGGGAGAGGAGAAGTTCCATCCGCAAAATAAAGGTCATGCGGAGTGTCGTCCGCCAGTTTCTCGGCCCGGAGTTTCTCGAAAAAAATCACATTTCGCTCCAGGGAGACCTGGTTGCCAGCCGGAGAATAACCTCCCCCGATGGTCAGGACATGATCGCGGGCAGACAGGTGTTCAAAAGCAACAAACAGGATGACAGGTAGAAGAAGGCAGGAGCGCATGATCTGTTCAGGTGTCTGGGGTGGTATTTAAGGCCCATGCCATTCCATCGAAAAGAAGGCCCGCTGGGATCCTGCCCTCCAATCCCTCAGAAATCCAAGCACGACCAACACCCCGGAGTAGAAAACCCTCCTCCACTACCGGGGACCCCGGACGCATAAATACATGGTGCCAGCCTGGATCCTTCCGGTCAGGAGGCAGGTTACACCGCGAAAATCGAATCGCCCAGCGTCCCACGGCTGTCCCCGAAGGACTCCTCTCCAATCCCCATGGAGTGCAGGATGCTCAGATACATGTCGGTCATGCGCCCACCGGCCTGATGGTATTGACCATGCTTGAGACCCATGTTGGCGCCTCCCGCGACGAGCGTCGGAAGATTGGTATTCTTGTGCGTGGTGCTGGCTCCGCTGCCGTAGAGGACAATCGTATTATCAAGCACGGTCCCCTGCCTGTCCCGGTAACCATCCATACGCCTCAGGAAATAGGCCAGCTGCTCACTCAGGAACCGGTCGTACTTACCCCACTCGATCAACCCGTCCCTGTCCTTCTTATGGGACATGCTGTGATGGGTCATGCTCATCCCGAGCTTGAGCGGGAAGGTATCGCTGATTCCCATGCCATCTTCCCGGTTCATCATGAAGGTGACGCTGCGGGTAATGTCGGCGTCAAAAGCAAGTGCAATGAGATCCAGCATGGTGCGGTAATAGGCCTGCGGATCATCGGCAGGATTCGCGTCGAGATTCAGGTGGGAGTAGTCCTGCTCTTTCAGCGGAATATCGAGCCACTTCTCGGAAGTCTGGAGACGTGACTCGAATTCGTTGAGGGAGGTCATGTATTGTTCCATCTTCTCGCGATCGGCCTGCCCGAGCTTCCGGTCGAGTGCCTTCGCGTTCTCGGAAACCGCATCCACCAGTTTCATGCGCATGCGCAACTGCGCCCGCTGGCTCTCAAGTGTTCCTCGATTACTCTTGAAAAGGCTCTCAAAGATACGGCGGGGATTATTCTCAGCCGGGATGGGCTTGCCTTCACGGTCATACGAAATGGTAGCCGTGCGCGAGGTGTAGCCCGTGCCCGCATCAATCGAGAGAACCAGCGAGGGGCGGCGGCAGTGATGCCGGGTATGCTGTGCCACAACCTGGTCCAGTCCCACCGTATTGTAGGTTCCAGGCGCGGGATCGTGCAGAGGAGCACCCGTCAACCACATGTCCGAGCAGACATGAGGATCATTTTTTGTCCCGTTCAGATGCTGCAGCCCTCCGAAGAAACTGAGTTTTTCGCGATGGGGACTCAGTGGCGCGGTCGGGATTCCAAAGACAAATTTCCCGTCTTTCTCCGCCCGGGGAAACCAGCTCCAATCGTCGATCCCGAGCTTCGGGTCAGGAAGGGTCATGCCGTTAGCGACGTAGAATGCACAAAACCGTCGGGGCGTTTTCTCAGCGACCTCCTTGCCCATGGCTTCCAGGAGAGGCAATGGCAACGCGACTCCTGCCATTCCCTTCAGGACGGCACGACGGTCGATCTTGAACTGATTCGGCATCCTTCCTGAAAATGACATTACCAGAAGATGTCCTCACCACAAGAGTGCGATGGGATGGGGACGTTCTCTCCCACCCATAACCCCGCCGCAGCCGGGAGTCATTTCTGAAGGAAGATAGGGCTTTGGACTACAAAATGAAGACAATCTCGCATCCGGTAGCCTTTTCCTGACAACTGCCGGCGGCCTTCCTCTCTCAGGTATTCACGTTCATTGAAAGTGAGATCGCGCCCAACCGCATAGATACAAAGGTGCTCAAGAAAGGAAAGCGCCACCTGGTGAAGACGCTCTTCCACCAGGTAGCGCTTGAGATCACTCGTCCCAGAAATCTCAGTTTCATCAGGAAGGGTGGAGCGAGCATCGACCTTGCCCTTTTTCAAGAGTCCTCCGGCGTCGAATTGCTCAAGCGGCAGACCCCAGGGGTCGATCTTACGGTGACACTCTGCACATCCCACCTTGTCACGATGCTGCTCCAGGCGCTCCCGCAGGGTCTTTCCCTCCGCCTCCTGCCCATCGGGAAGTTCCGGAACATTGGGAGGTGGCGGCGCGGGAGGCTCCCCAATGATTCTGCGCGCCAGCCATGCCCCTCGCTTGATCGGGTTGGACTCACTTCCATCTGAGAGCCCGGCCAGAATGGCGGCCTGGGTCAGAACTCCTCCCAAGGTCTCTCCGCCATGCCGCATGGGGGCAAAGGACAGGCCGTGCTCACTCCCGTCACCCAGACCGTAATATCCAGCGACCACGTCATTTGCCACGATGAATTCAGCGGCAAGAAGATTACGAAGGGGAAGGTTCTTCCTCATGAGATGCGTGACGAAGTGCTCCGGCTCCCTCCTCAGTTCCCGTTTCGTCTCTTTCAGTAGGCGCGGATGCCTCCCACGGTTGACATTGACCACTTCGAACTTATCGAGGGCCAGCCACTGGGAAACAAACTCGCTCGTAAATTGCTCAAACCGCTCATCAGCAACCATGCGACTGATCTCGGGGTCCAGAGCCTCGCTGAGGCTCCCCCTGGAGGCCTGTGAGAAGAGCTGCTCATCCGGAGTCGTATTCCAGAGAAAATAGGATAACTTTGCCGCCAGTTCATGTTCTGTGAGGGGCTCGGCCCCGGGACCCTCGCTTGCCTCGGTAAGATAAAGGAACTGGGGGGAAGTAAGAATCACTACGAGCACCTGTTTCACACTTTCCTGAAAATCCCCGGTTACGCCATGACGGTCCCGCCAGACCGAAAGCAAGGCTTCAAGCTCCCCGGAGCGGAGTGGCCGGCGGAAGGCCCGCATCGCAAAACGCTCTATGACCTCCCGGGCATACGTCCCGGGATTACCCTTGTTTGGTGACGGGAAGAAGATCTCCCGATGTCCCCTTGGAGGCCAATCTTGGTAATACGGCCCTTCGACTTCCACCGCCCTGACCAGCACCCGGGGAAGCTGCCGACCATCGGTCAACTCGCTGCGAACCGCGATCTCCTGAAGGCCTGCAAGGTAATTGGCATTCCCCTCCTCGGTATCCGGGGAAGCGAAGCTACTGACCGGAGCGCGGAAGTAATAACGTTCCATCTCTGGGGAGACGATGGCCTGAGGTTCCGCAAAGCGGGAGAGACGCGCTCCCACGTCCGTCCGCAGGCCCATGTGTACACTCACGTGCGGATTTCGCTTCTCAAATGAGGAAAACTGACGACCGGGCTCGCTATCCTCAATAACGGGAGTGATCCGGATCTCGCTGAGGTTCTGGCCCTTTCCGCAACTAATCGAAAGCGGCAAGACTCCTCCAGGAAAACGGGCAATGACAAAGGGGACGATCTGAACGCCCCCCGGTCCGGATACCGGGAGAGGAGCCTTGATTCGTCGGGAGAAGGTCCGCTTGCCTATCTCGGCCACCACCACGTCATCCGCGGGAGAAGCCGAGAACACCACGTCCACCTGGTAAACTCCCGGGGAGACATTCCTCCAGTTGACCGGATCACCCACGACCCGATTCGCCAGATCGAATCGCAGCCGCTGCCCGGATTCCACGGCCGGGAGCTGTGGCTGCAGGCCGTCTTCGTAACGAGCCGCCTCGACCGTAACCTGCAACACGCCCGATGCCGGTAATTGCCGGATGGGCATGGAGAAGGTCGGGGCAGGTCCCCGCTTCGTATCGGTTTCTGGACTCCTGGGCCGGAGGAGAAGCCCTCCAGAGACAAGGTGTGAAGATCTCCCGTAATTATATCCCCCGGTATGCCTGCCAATCAGGGATGCAAACACCGAATGGTAGAGCCCACGAAAATCCTTCCATTCCCGCACGGTCGCATTGCCCCTGTAGCCTTCGATGAAACGAAAGTCCTTTCGCATTACCAGAGGCTCAAAAGCAAACGGCTTCTCTGGAGTAATCTCCTTTATGAGATAATCCTCCTTGGCGAGAAGGGAGGGCCCGTTGAGCTGAATCTGCTCTGGAACGGGATCCTTGTTAACCCCCTCTCCAAGTTCTACCCGGAAGCACTGGATCTTCGGCTTCCGGCCCTCGTCAACAAGAGTGATTGAAAGAGCCTTTTCCGCGATATCGAAGTAGGTCTCGATCATCTGAGGTGTCAGCAGGAGGGTGTCCTTGTTGTTCTTGAACCCTTCCTTGGAAACACCATCAGCCGGCAGCGCATCCGCCAGATGGTCTTCCACGCCCAGCAGGTCACGCAAGGTGTTGTGATACTGGGTCACGGTAAGTCGGCGCACCGAGCCATCCTTGGGCCTGATTTTGCGCCCTCCCTCCTGCAAGGCGTCCTCAACCCATTGCAACAGCAGTTCACGTTCTCCGGCCGCCGGCAGGATCTCATCCTCCGGCGGCATTGCTTGTTCCTTCAACTGCTTTTGTATGTGCCGCAAGAGAAACAGCTCACTGTCTTCAAATGAAAGGCTGATCTGGTCGAGACGCACTCCGGACTTCATTTTCTTCGCCCCATGACAGCGGTAGCAGTAGCGCTTCAGCAAAGGCTGTACTGTCTCACGAAACTGTGATTCCAGTCCCGAGAAAACATCCGGCGTCTTCCGGCTTACCTCCTCCTCGGCAACAGCTCCCCCCGCGACGAGAAAAATAAGGCCAACGCAACCAATGGATCTCTCAGCGTGGGCACAGAAACGTCTCAACATTTCAGGGCATTCTTTCCACCTGCTATTTTCCTGACAATAAGGAAAAGATCGCCCGAGTAGACCACCGCCCGCTTCTCAGAGCTTGAGTTGCCAGCAAATGAATCAGATCCTGTCCCGATGAAGCTCTTCATCTCCCTGCTCGCAGCCGGAATCCTCTTACCAATCACCGGGCTTCCCCAAGGGCTTCGCAAGGGCCATGCCCACGGTCAGGAAGAGGCCAGAAAGGAACTCGCCGGACTCCAAGCCGCCACCCCCGACCTCGCCAGCTGGAAAAAGCGCAAGGCCATCGTTAAGGCCGGCATCCTGGCTGGGGCCAAGCTCACTACCCTTCCAAAACGCACCCCGCTCAATCCCCGATTCCTTAAAAAACGTATCCACGGCAGCTACCAGGCCGAGAACGTCGCAATAGAAAGCTCCCCGGGCTTCTACGTCACCGGCACGCTTTACCGTCCCACCGGGTTCAAGGGGAAACTGGCCGGCATCCTCTGTCCGCACGGCCATGGGGGCCGCTTCCGGGAATCGAGACAGATCCGCTGTGCAGTGCTCGCCTGCATGGGCGCCGCGGTCTTCCAGTATGACATGATGGGCTATGGCGACTCCAAGGAAGTCGGCTGGAACCATGGTGGCACTCCCGAGATTCTGCGCCTGCAAACATGGAACAGCATGCGTGCACTCGACTTCCTGCTCACCCTCCCCAACGTCGATCCCGCCCGCATAGGAATGACCGGGTGCTCCGGGGGAGGAACCCAGACCTTCATCCTCTCTGCGCTGGACGAACGGGTGGCGGTCACCATTCCGGTCTGCCAGGTCTCCGCTCACTTCTTCGGCGGCTGCAATTGCGAAAGCGGAATGCCAATTCACTGGAGCAGGACCCACAAGACCAACAATGTTGAAATCGCCGCCCTGGCCGCCCCGCGTCCGCAACTCCTGATTTCCAACGGCAGTGACTGGACCCTCAACACTCCCAGGGTCGAATTCCCCTTCGTTCAGCACATCTATGGGCTCTATGGCGCCCGGGACAAGGTTTCCAATGCCCACTTCCCCGACGAGAAACACGACTACGGACTCTCCAAGCGCATGGCGGCTTACCCCTTTCTCGCCCGGCACCTCCAACTCGACTTGAAAGCTGTCACCGCCAGCAGCGGGAAGGTCGACGAATCCTTCGTAGTGCCTGAAACCCGGGAACAGATGATGGTCTTCAACGGCAAGTATCCAGATAACGCAGTCAAGCCCAACACCCCTCTGCCCTGAGAGCTTCCATCACGCATTCAGGTTGCCTCGCGACTCCGGGCTTGAACTGCTCTTGATGAGTTCCTTGACTCATAAATCATGAAATATCGCTTCCTCTGCTGCCTTCTCGCTCTGACCGGCCTTTCTCCTCTCTGTGTCGCCGAGTGGAAGTTCTTCGCGATGGATACCGGTACGCGGGACGGACAGACCAGATCCTATGAACAGCAGGCTGCCCTCGTGAAGGAGCTCGGCTTTTCCGGCATCGGCTACACCGGGGCAACCCGCCTCTCCGAAATGTTCGCTGCCGTGGACAAGCACGGGATCGCATTTGCGCCACTCTACAATGGTATTGAGGTCCGCAGTAACGGGGTCACTCACAACTCCAATCTCAAAAAGGCCATCACCGAGGCGAAAGGCCGGGAGGCCATCATCTGGCTCTACGTCGGTGGGCGGCGGCCCGCAGACCCCACGACCACTGATGCTCCCGTGGTGGCAAAACTCCGGGAACTCGCCGACCACGCTGAAAAATCGGGGGTCCGTCTTGCACTCTACCCTCATGCCGGGGCCTATGCCGACCGGGTGCAGGACTGTGTCCGCCTGGTCAAGGCTGCCGATCGCACCAACCTGGGCGTCACCTTCAATCTCTGCCACTTCCTCAAGGTCGACGGGAAGGAACTCGACAAGCGTCTTGAGGAAGCAGCCCCCCACCTCTTCGTGGTGACCGTCAATGGAGCAGACACGGATGGAACAGGATGGAACACCCTGATTCAGCCCCTGGACACCGGCACCTACGACGTTCTAAGCGTTCTGAAGAAACTGAAATCCCTGCAGTGGGACGGTCCTGTCGGCCTGCAGCATTACGGCATCCGCGGCAGTGCCCGCGAAAACCTGGGACGATCCATGAAGGGCTGGAAAACTCTCCTGAAGAGGCTGGCTGCCGAGTAGCCCTGAAGACCGGATCCACTCCCCTCAGAAAAGCGAACCTTGACCCGGCCACGGACCGGAAGAAACTCGATGGAAATGCCCTGCTCAGATTTCACCAATCCCGGAAACTTCCCACGCAGTCCCCGCGAAACCCTCGGGGGATACGTCATTGCCGCCCGCACCCTCGATAAGTGCCGGGCCTCAATTGCCGGAAAGCTTGGGGAATACAAGTTCGACTGCCCACTCGACAACTTCTTCTTCGGCTTCACGGAAATCACCGCTGATTCCTTCCGGGAGTTCGTATCCACCGGCGCTGATGATGATTCCGTGGCCGAATGGATCGAAACCAATGCCCGGCCCCGCGAACGCCGTGAAATCATCCAGTGGAACAATGACATGCGCGCAAAGCGCATCTGTGATCTCCCGGTCGAACTCCAGGAATTCCTCGAGGGATATATTCCCCAGTTTCTTCCTTCCTCCCGACCAGTTTACGTCTGGTTCGACGTCTATGACATTGAGGAGGAACGAACCTGAAAAAGTAATGCAGGACTCCATCCATGGTGGGAGTATTCCATTCCGCAGTTCCCTCCCCGGACGGAAAGTCAGAAGTCCTCTCTGCCCTGGGGCAGCAAAGATCTCACTGATCTTTGTTCTCTTATCCCTCCCCGTTCCCCTCTCCGCCGGGGATAAGAAAGGTCCCCACTGGGCATTCCAACCACCCCGGCAGGAACCCGTAGCCGGGGGAATCAATCCAATCGACCACTACGTCAGGTTGCGCCTGGAACGGGAGGGCCTGAGCCCTTCTCCTCCTGCTCCCAGCCACACCCTCGTCCGTCGACTCAGCTTTGACCTGCGAGGGATTCCTCCTGCTCCGGAAGAAGTCGATCGTTTCCTCGCGGATAAATCACCCCGGGCCTGGGCCAGGCTTGTTGATCGCTTTCTGAATTCCCCCCACTTTGGAGAACGCCTTGGTCAGAACTGGCTCGACCTCGCCCGCTACGCTGACACTTCAGGCTATGCTGCCGACCGGACCCGGAACATGTGGGTCTATCGCGACTGGGTCATCAACGCAATCAACACCAACAAGCCTTTTGACCAGTTTACCATCGAGCAAATTGCGGGGGACCTCATCCCCGGGGGGGGAGTTACTGAAANGGTCGCAACCGGATTTCACCGCAATGCCATGCAGGCCAAGGGGAATAATCCCCGCAAGGAGGAATTCCGGGTCAAGACAGTCGTTGACCGGCTCAAGACCACGGGTCGGACCTGGCTGGGATTGACCCTCGAATGTGCCGAGTGCCACGACCACAAGCACGACCCCATCAGCCAGAAGGAATACTACCAGCTCTTTGCGATCTTCAACAACGTGCCTCACCTGGGAAGTGGCTATGACACGCATGGTCCGAAAATGGATTTCGTCCCCCACGACAACAGCGAACGCGCTGCCGCACTCGAAGCCAGGATCGCCACTCTCCGGAAACGCGCGCCAAGGGCGAGTTCCCCCGCCGACGTGAGCCTGCTGGGAACCTGGGAAAAGGGGCACGTGGAAAAGNACCCAACGAAATATGCCCCCACCGGTGATCTCAGTATTACGGCCGTCCTCAGGACGAAGGAGAACGTGGCCGATATCGCTTCCAAATACGACTGGAAGAANAAGACCCGCAGCTTCGTCTTCGGGATTGGCGGGGAGTCTGGGGAGCACAGCCGTCCCGGCCACCTCTTTGCCTGGATCTCCTCAACCAACGAGCCGTGGAACGGAGCCGAGATCTACGGCAGCATGCCCGTGAACGACGGCCGGGAACATCATGTCTCTCTCGTTTTCCAAGCGGGTAAATCCATGAAGCTCTTCGTCGATGGCGTGGAGGACAAGGCGGCCAGGGTGATCGGGAAAATTCCCGACCGAATTTCGGTGAGTGCGCGACCACTAGCTATCGGAGCCGGCTACACTAACTCGCAAACCCCCAATGCTTTCCACTTTAAAGGAGAACTCCGCCAGGTCCGCCTCTACACCACGGCTCTCCCCGACCCGGGCCAGATTGGAACAACGGGGGCTGAAATCCAGAAACTGCAGGCCGAACTCGCATCCCTCCGGAAGAGGCCCATCAAGATCCACGTCATGGATGAGCTCCCCGCCCCCCGGGAAACACACGTCCACATCCGAGGGAACTTCAAGGACCGGGGCGAACGGGTCTATCCTGCCGTCCCTGCCGTCCTGCCTGCCCTCCCCCGGGGACAGAAGGCCAATCGCCTCGATTTCGCGAAGTGGCTCGTGCACCCGGATCATCCCCTCACCGCCCGGGTGGCAGTCAACTACCTCTGGCAGCATTTCTTCGGTGCCGGACTGGTGGAACCCCCTGCCGATTTCGGAACAATGGGAAGTGCTCCCACCCATCCCGAACTCCTCGACTGGCTGGCGGTGGAATTCGTGAAGAGCGAGTGGAGCCGCAAGGACCTTGTTCGCCTGATCGTGAATTCCGGGACCTACCGGCAATCGTCGGTTCGAAGCATCGAGCATGATGACCTTGATCCCGCCAATCGGCTGCTGGCCCGTATGTCACGCTTCCGCCACTCCGCTGAGCAGATCCGTGACAATGCCCTCGCAGTCAGCGGACTGCTTGTTCCCGCCATTGGAGGCCCCCCCGTCTTTCCTGCCCAACCAGCCGGACTTTACGAGGAAACCGGTCAAAACGAACCCGGCAACTCCAACTTCACCTGGAAAGACTCTTCTGGAGACGGCCGCTATCGCAAGTCGATGTATACCTACTGGAAACGCATGCTGCTTCACCCTTCCCTCGCCTCCTTCGATGCCCCACCCCGGCAGGTCTGCGTGGCAAGGCGCTCCATCACCAACACTCCTCGCCAGGCCCTTGTCACCCTGAACGATCCCATCTTCCACGAATGCGCACAAGCTCTCGCCCGGCGCATCATACGGTCCCATCCCGAGGACGGGCCACGCCTTGAGTTCGCCTTCCGGCACTGTCTCAGTCGCCCACCCGATGAAGAAGAGCGTAAAATGTTTCTCTCCTTTGCCGCCCGGGAGGGCGGAAACAGGGAACCCTGGGTCTCGGTGGCCACCGTCCTGCTCAATCTCGATGAAACCCTGACCCGCGAATGATCATGGACTCTCTCAGTAAACAGGTGACCCGGCGCCAGCTCCTCGCGCGTGCTCCCCTGGCCCTTGGTTCGGTTGCCCTGGCCTCTCTCTGCCGGGCGGAACAGGGTGATCTTACCAGCGTCCGTCATCTTGCCCCACGGGCCAAACGAGTGATCTATCTGTTCATGTCGGGAGGACCGTCCCACGTGGATACCTTTGATCCGAAGCCCACACTTGCTGAGCGCCATGGCCAGGAAATGCCTCCCAAACTGATCAAGAATCATGAGTTCGCCATGATCAAGGAGGCCCGGCCCAAGGTCAAAGGCTCGCCCTGGACCTTCCAGCCCAGGGGGCAGAGCGGAACCGAGGTCTCCGAGCTATTCCCTCATGTTGGAAAAGTGGTTGATGAGATCGCCGTTGTCCGTTCGCTCCATACCGACAGTTTCAACCATGACCCCGCAGTCATGTTCATGAATACCGGTAGCGTCCGCTTCGGGCGACCCGCCATGGGATCCTGGCTCTCCTATGGGCTGGGATCGGAGAATAGTGACCTCCCGTCCTTCATCGTACTTGTCTCGGGACAAAACCGCCAACCGCTCCTCGATAGCTACTGGGGAGCTGGATTTCTCCCTTCCAAGCATCAGGGCACGACCTTCCGAACCTCCGGAGACCCCGTTCTTCACATTACGAACCCCCCGGGGGTAAGCCGCTCCGAACGCCGCCGCCAGCTTGATCTCCTCAAGTGGATGAACCAGCGTCGTCACGATGCCGTCAATGATCCCGAGATCTCCACACGAATCGCCCAGTATGAGCTCGCCTATCGGATGCAGGTTGCTGTCCCGGAGCTAACTGACATCTCAAGTGAACCGGAATCCGTGCGCCAGTTCTATGGCGCCGAGCCCGGCAAGGCCTCCTTTGCCAATAACTGCCTGCTCGCCCGTAAACTGGCCGAACGCGGGGTCCGCTTTATCCAGCTCTACGATAAGGGCTGGGATTCCCATGGATCCATCCGCAAGGAACACGCCATCCGCTGCAAGTCCGTCGACCAGGGCATTTCCGCCCTCCTCACGGACCTGCGCCAGCGGGGTCTGCTGGACGATACCCTCGTGGTCTGGGGAGGAGAATTCGGCCGAACCCCCATGTCCCAGGGCCGCGGGGAGGGAGCTGGCCGGGACCACCACCCGCATGGCTTCACCATGTGGCTGGCGGGAGGGGGAATACGACCGGGCATCGTTCACGGTGCCACCGACGAGTTCGGTTACTTCGCCGCGGAGGACAAGGTCCATGTCCACGACCTCCACGCCACCCTCCTGCACTGTCTGGGAATGCGCCACAAGGACTTCACCTTCCATCATCAGGGCCGGGACTTCCGGCTCACCGATGAATTTGGTACGGTTGTCAGCCCCCTGCTCGGGTAGGCCACGCCTGCGATCAGAATTCGATGACCGCGCTACCGTTCTGTGCGGATTCAAGGCAGGCATCGAGAATCGCCTGGGTCTTGAGCGCCGCCTCGGCCCAGAAGGGATCCGGGGTTCCTCCCAGGGCGAGATCACCGAAATTGCGGAAGAGCTTGGTTTCCTGGGCCGCAGGGTCGTTACCCCCGGGCTCAGGAACGAACTCGCGTCGGAGATGCTTCTCCATCGTGAACTTGCAGCCCTCAATCACGAACTCGGCGTTGTTGACATGAAAGTCGAGTTCCCCATCAGGGTAGGGAAGCACAAGGTCATCGAGGCGGATATTCCCCTTGTCCCCGCTGACATGCAGCCACTGCTGATGATTGGTCAGGAAGGAATTATAGAAGGTGGCTGAGATCCCGTTTTCGAAGAACAGCTCAGCGCTAAGCTCAGTCGGAACCTGATCCGGACTGTCAGCTCTTGAGGCACTGGAAAGCATGGTGGCCCGGAGGGATTTCGGCATTTCATAATTCATCACGAAGAGCGTCGCCCTGATGGTGTACCAACCCAGGTCCCCAAGACAACCGGCTGGTTCCAGTTCGCTGCTGAGCCGGATGTTTCCTGCCAGAAATTCAGGCGGGGCGCAGAAACTGAAGGCCGAGGCAATTCTCGTGATATTCCCCACATTGGCAGGCTCATCAAGAGCCGCTCGTAACTTGGGCATCCGGTCACTGTGCATGTACATGATCCCATCCATGAACTGCACGTTGTTGGCTGCGCAGGCATCTGTCATTTCCACAAGGTCCGCATGACTGACCGCGCAGGGTTTTTCACACATCACATGCTTGCCCGCGTTGGCTGCCTTGATCACCCACTCCTTACGCAAGCCAGTGGGAAGGGGAATGTAGACCGCATCCACATCATCCGCAGCGATGATCTCGTCATAGCCCCCGATCGCCCGCGGCACATCTTCAAAAGGAACCTCGGCCTGACAGCCATCAATGAACTGCTGGGCCTTGGCCGCATCACGGCTTGCCACTGCCGTAACAACCCCATTCCCGGAATTTCTGATCGCTTCCCAGTTCTTACATGCAATCCCTGCCGTGCTCAGGATGCCCCAACGCAATGTTTCTGCCATGAGCCGGGATTTAGAGTCCCCGCCGACACTTGGCAAGCTTGCCGTTTGGAGAGAAGGCAGGAAGGCCCTCGCCGTGACAGGATCACGTGACCCTCCAATATTTACTGCTTCCCAGCCTTGGCCATGTAACCCCGTAGCCTTTTCACCTCTTCCTGATAGCCATCGGCCACATCACGCTGCTCCCCGGGATCGGTCTTGAGATCATAAAGTTCCACCGGTTTTCCGGGGCTTGTCCTGATCAGCTTCCACTGCCCGGAGCGCACCGCCTCTTTCTTCCCATACTTCCAATAGAGGTAATCGTGGCTTCTCTGCGGCTTTCCACTCAGGGCATTCACAAACGAAAACCCATCAAGGCCCTCCGGTGTTTTCACTCCGGCCAGCTCACAGGCGGTGGGAAGAAAGTCCCAGAATGCAAGTGGCTCGGAACAGGTTGTGCCGGGTTCAACCACCCCGGGCCACCACGCAATGGTAGGCACCCGGATGCCCCCCTCGTAGAGATCCCGTTTGAACCCCCGTAAGGGACCATTGGCATCGAAAACCTCATGCTTATGCCCTCCTTCCGAGTGCGGTCCATTGTCAGAGGTAAAAACCACCAGGGTCCGGCGATCAATTTTCAACTCCCGGAGAAGGTCCACAAGGCGACCAACGTCCCGATCCATCCACGTCACCATGGCGGCCTGCCCCTTACTGGTATTTTTCCAATCCCGATCCTCGTAGGGCCCGTAGTCTGGAACCTCCATCCCGTCACCGTGGACGCGGCCCCCTTCATTGTTGGCATGAGGAATCGTCCAGTGCACATGAAGGAGAAAGGGCTGTTCGCGGTTCTCCCTGATGAATCCAAAGGCCTGCTCCGTCATCACCGGGTGAGACCAGGTAACCTTCCTGGAGGCCACCCTTCCACGTGCAGCCGGATGATCGGAAAGCACATTTCCCGCCAGGGGATACCTCTGCCCGTTGCGCCAAAGATGGGTAGGATAGTAGTTATGGGCCTCTCCCTGGTCGAGGTAACCCATCCAGAAATCAAATCCGTTCTTGAGAGGAAACCCGCTGGTTCCGACACCTCCCATCGCCCACTTCCCCACTCCACCAGTCCGGTATCCTGCCTCCCGGAGCAGTTCCGCCACCGTGACATCTTCCGGCTTGAAGTGATAATTCGCATTGGAGGAAATCGGAGTATGGCCCATGTGCTTTCCCGTCCAGAGCGACAAGCGGGAGGGGCGACACACCGTGCACCCCGCATAAAAGTCAGTGAATCGCATCCCTTCCCGGGCCAGTTGATCCAATCGCGGGGTCGCCATGGTCTTCTGTCCGAAACAGCCAAGATCCCCGTAACCGAGATCATCACACATGATCCAGATTATATTGGGCCTGGCAGGCAGGTCCTCAGCAAAAGCTGAGCCGTGGATGACGACAAGAATAGCAATCAGGCGACGGAACATGATGCAAGAGACAACCACCCCTGACCCCGGGAGACAAGGGCCTGTCGTTCCGGTCTTCATCACGAGGCGGAAAGGGCCGGTAACCCACGTGACCCCACTCCGGCAACGCTACTTCATCGGCGAGTAATCAACCGGATTGAGCAGGGTCGATTTCACTCCACCTTTCTTGAGAAGAATTGGACCCTTCACCCGGGAAGCCTTGAAGACCGCCTGCCAGTCCGGATCCTTCCGGAATGCATCCCAGGAGGCTTCCCGCGCTTCCCGGCTCTTGTGAGTAATCAGGTAGGTCAGGGTGACGTCCGAAGCCTTTTGATCCGGCATGAGATCACAATAGAGCAGGTTGGACATGCCATGCTTCGTAAAAAGGGCACAGGTATGATCCCGGAATCGCTTGTTGATATCAGCACGCTTCCCCTCATTGGTGGTGTAGGTCCGGAGCTCAAAGAGACGCGCAGGATCACCAGCCTCGACCCTGAGTGCCGGGGAATAATCCGTGGCAGTAAGAAACACCCGGTCAATCTTGCGAACCAGTTTTCCGTCGCGGGTCGAGGCCTTGTAGGCTGCCACCCAGTCAGGATCCTTGAGGAACGCTCCCCAGGATTTTTGGCCCGCCTCCCGACTGGCATGTGAAACAATGTAGACCAGCGTATTGGACTCGTTGTCCACCGGCACCCAGTAGCCGATATTCTTCATCCCGTGTTTTTCAAAAAGGGCACAGGTATGATCCCTGAAACGTGCGTGCAGGGCATCAAGCTTCCCTTCGTGCGCGTGATAGGTCCGCAATTCATAAACGGGACCCTCCTTGCCGGCATGCAGGTTCGTCGCAATGGTGAAAGGGAGAAGGAGAAGCAGTGACAGGACGTTCTTCATATTCGTGAATATTTCAGTTGCTCCACGAGTGCTAACGCGAGGAACCAGATGCCGCAATCTTTCCTCTGAAGCGCCCTGCAAAATAAATGCGTTCCTGCGAATGAGATTAAATCCATCTGGTCTATCACACAGGCGCTCCCGGGATTTGTGACTTGCCCAGAAACTACCCCACAACCTGTGGTCATAATGCAGAAGGGAACATTCTCTCAGCTATTTTTGTTTCAGGGATACATAATATCCGCTGACCTAAACACGCAACTTCAAGGTTGACGCCCACCACCCACACACCTGATGCTCTTACCAAGCTGCCCTCGCAGCAGAAAATTTAGAACTCAAAACCCATTTCCATAGGCAACCCAACAGAGGGGGGAGAACTTCGGTTCTCCCCCTTCTCTTTTGAACCTGTGGAGACACATCTCTCTCGATGTGAAACAGCGTGCGATTATCCCGCTCAGCGCTTCTTGGCCTTGGTCCCGCCACGCACTCCGAAAAAACTACGACCTCGGGCAAGGTGTCCACTCCCCCTGGCAGCAGTAGTCGCAAGTGCACTGTTGCGATTGGAAGATTCACCACGGGAACTGTTGGCCCGCTGCCTCTGAGCACTTGCACTACCCGTCACCGGAGCTGACTTGCGAAGAACGACCCGCTTGGAACTTTCAGGTTCACCTGGCCTTGATACGACGGGAATGCGACTCAGGCCGGTACTCAATGGGGAAGGTGCATCTCCCCGGTTGGGGTTGATCTCCCCCGGACCGGTAATCTCGGATGAGGAGGAAACAAAGTCCGCCAGAATCTGGCCCGAATTGCGAATGCTGCCACCCTCATCCACCCGCATCATCACGATTCCTCCCTGACTTTCTGCCTCCAGGGTCCCAGCATTGTTAATACCCGCCTCCGCGGCTACTTCCACCATTCCGCTCGCTCGCAGGATCCCGTCAGTGAAAATGGCACCTTCGTTATCACCCGACTCTCCCTCAATCCGGCCCATCCCGGCCGGCACGTTCTCCGGAAGGAGTCGGAAGTTCTGTCCACCAAAGAGCCGGACCGATCCCGCCGGGGCAAGGATTTCACTTTCTCCTCCCGGGCCCGGAAAAATGC
>PAQU01000068.1 GCA_002709395.1 Roseibacillus sp.
TGCTCCTGCTCCTGCTCCTGCTCCTGCTCCTGCTCCTGCTCCTGCTCCTGCTCCTGCTCCTGCTCCTGCTCCTGGCAACTGAAGGCACTGAAAGAATGCCCTACCGAATAAGGATGCCACTGAATCCCGGATAACGGAAAAACCTTACCGCTCTACCATGCCTGGGAGAGCTTCCCAACCCACAAGGATAATTCCACAGATAGACACGGGGCGACCAGGGGTAACGGCGAGCGCGATCATAACGATGCCCCAACCAAATCGGATCAGGACCGAAGGCATGATATGACTTTTTGCTACGCTCACGTTCACGAATAACCCATGCCGGCTCCCACGCCGGGGCCTGATTTTTCCTGCCCCCAGTTTCTCCCGGAGTCCGTTGCACCGTCTTGATGACCTCTCCACCTGCGTTGTACCATACCTCTTCTTCTGCAATCCCGGCAACTGAAGCGAGGGCGTATGCGCAAAGAATAAAGCTAAGTTTCATGATGAAGTCCAATGATGAACAGGGATGCATTGTATGCACCCACTCCCCTCGTGGCAACCTGAAGCGCACTAGCGAATGAGCGAGAAGATGAAAGCCCCCAAGCACTTCAGGCCGGAACCCTTCGCCTACCATGAGGTAATCGAACTTGAAATCGACTCCCTGTCCAACCTCGGAGCGGGCGTAGGGCGGATCAATCGGCCGACCTCGAATCCGGAGCATGAGGGCGGGTGGGTTGTTTTTGTGCCCTTCTGCCTGCCGGGAGAACTGGTAAAAGCCCGGATCTGGAAGAATGAAGCCAGTTGCTCACATGCCGACCTGATCGAAGTAATCACTGCCAGTGCCGACCGGAAGAAACCTCGCTGTCCGCTCTTTACTACCTGCGGTGGCTGCCAGTATCAGCATCTCGACTATCTGGAGCAACTCCGGTGGAAGCGTCGTCAGGTCAGCGAACTCTTCCGGCACATGGCAGGAATTACCCATCCGATAGAAGACCCCGTTCCCTCTCCCGATCCCTGGCACTACCGCTCCAAAATCACACCGCACTTCCAGAAACCCCGCTCTGACCGGGACCTGAACATCGGGTTTCTGGCAATGGGATCGCGCAGCAGGATTATCGACGTCCCGCATTGCTCCATCGCAATGAACGAAATCAACGAAGCCCTGCCAGCTGAGCGTAACCGCATTCAACAGACTGCCGCCCAGGGAAAGTTCAAGAAAGGAGCAACCCTCCTTCTTCGCGCAACCTCCGGGGCCGTTCATACCAACCCACGCCAAGTTGTCGAAGAGCGGGTCGGAAATCTCAGCTTCAGGTTCCTCGCAGGAGACTTCTTCCAGAACAACCCCTTCATTCTCCCTTCCTTTGTCGATTACGTGGCTGAGCAAGCCTCCATTGGAAGCCGCTTTCTTGTAGACGCCTACTGTGGCTCCGGCCTCTTCGCCCTCTCCCTCGCCCGGCACTTTGAAGAGGTCGCGGGAGTAGAAGTCTCGGAATCTTCCGCCGACTGGGCTCGCCAGAATGCCACCCAGAACGATCTGAAAAACGTCAGCATCCTGACCGCTTCCGCTGAAGATATCTTCGAAGAGATTTCATTTCCCGCTGCCCGGACCTCGGTCGTGATTGACCCTCCCCGCAAGGGCTGCGGGCACGATTTTCTCGAACAGCTTTTCGCTTATGGACCAGCCCGGGTTGTCTACGTCTCCTGTAACCCCGCTACCCAGATCCGGGACCTGCAGGAGTTCTGTGCCCGGGGATACACCCTGCGCAAGGTTCAACCGTTCGACCTCTTTCCCCAGACCAGGCACCTTGAGTGCGTGGCAACCCTCGAACGCAGCGACTGACAGATCAGCGTGCTCGCGCGACCTTCAGCGCAAACCGACTCATCGGCTCCTCGTAATTCGCGATCTGCTCCGCTAGCCGCAACTGCGTTCGTGCGCGGTCCAGGTTCTGATGTTCCCGGTGAACCCGGAAGTACTGGTCCCCATTAAGATGGTCGGTCAGAAAGCGCATTCCCAGTTCTATCGAGATCAGTCGACCCGAAAACGCCATTTGCGAAACCTCTGCCTCATTAAGAACTCTCCCTGCTGAGGCGAGGTATCCTTCTACAAGTGCCTCAAAGATCCCGGCACGCATCTCTACCTTGGCAAGGTCTCGTTCGTCTTCCGCTACCGGATTTATTGCAGTCCGGACCAGATCGCCAAAATCATAGAGACTGAGACCCGGCATGACCGTATCGAGATCGATCACGCAGACCGCCTCATCAGTTTCCATATCGAAGAGAACGTTATTGATCTTGGTATCGTTATGAGTGATCCGAAGAGGAAGATCCCCCTTTTCCCTGAGTTGGAGCAATCTGTCGACCACGTCCTCATTCCGGCGCACGAATTCAAGCTCCCTCTCTACCCCGTCTACCCGCCCACAGGAGTCCCGGCCTACCGCTTCCATCAGAGTCTCGTAACGCTTTCTCGTATGGTGAAAATCGGGAATGGTCTCCACGATTTCATCCGGAGGCAGGTCACTCACCAGATCCTGGAAAGCACCAAAAGCATGCCCTGCTTCATATGCCTGCCTTGTGTTCTCAACGACATCATAGGTCTGGCAACCCTCAAAATAATTATAGCAGCGCCAGATCCCTCCTCCTTCACCGTAGCCGTAAAAGCGCCCGGTCTTGTGGGGGTAGAGGCTGAGGGTCTGCCCCCCGAGATCGCGTTTCTTTCGGAGGACCTTCCAGTTTATGTGAGAAGTTACACACTCTACATTCCGCATCACAGCCAGAGGGTCCTTGAAGACCTTTTCATTGATGCGCTGCAGGATATACCGCCGACGCTCTCCATCCTCCAACTCATATGTGGCGAGGTAGGTCGAGTTGATATGTCCGCTCTTGACCTCTTCTCCTACTACATACTGACCCTCGATCGCAAACTGGTCTGCAATCCCCCTGACAAGGACGGCAGTCTCCTGTGAGAGCGGCTGGACGGAAGTCTGGTTAGGCATGAGAGACTGAAACGATGTCCCCAAGCCCTTACAGGATGACCGCCCCAACTCAACTCTTGAATCATACGGGCAGAACCTTTTAATCAGGCCCCCGTGGCCCTCGACCCCAATACTCCCTTCCTTTCCGCAGACCTGCCGGAAGACATGGATGTGCTCAAGAAGGCCCTTGCGGCAACCTTGTCAACGGTTCCTGGTCTCTTCCAGCCAGGATCCGAGCAACGTATTCTCAACCTGGCCTGCGGTCGAGCTGACGAGACCGGGGTGCTCGCAGATGTATTCGGTGGAGGAGCAGGGCGACTGGAGATCGTTGGTGCCGACATCCGCTCTGCAGAGATCGAAGAAGCCAGCCTGCGCTGGAAAACCGCAAAAGACAGTGACATCCAGACACGTTTCCACGTTGAGGATGGCAAACGCTTCCTGTCAGCCATGTCCTCCGGTGACCGCTTTAATCTAACCTTCATGCGCCATCAGAATTTCTGGAACGATCCCGCTCTATGGACCCGCATGTTCGAGGGCGGACTACGTCAACTTGATGAAGATGGCCTCTTTGTCATAACATCCTATTTCGATGTGGAGCACGACCTGGCCTGCCGGAAACTCACCGCTCTCGGCGCAACCAAGGTTGCTGACTATCGCAACGTTCATTCCCGGGAGCTTTCCGATGCCCCGGGAAAATCAATTGACCGGCACATTGCAATCTTTCGACGTCCACCTCCCTCAGACCAAGGACCTTGACTTCCCTGCTCCCCGGAAGCAGGCCCATACGGATCATCAGAAACTGCGAAGCCGGCAAGGCGACCAAACCTACAAGGCCACCTTGCCGGCTCCTGACAATCCAGCGATCTTCATTTTATCCTGATCACACCTAGTTCTGCTCGGCGACTCGCTGTGCATATTCCGCGTTCTCTTCTTCCGACTGGAGGCGCACTCCGTTCCCAACCTGCTTGAGCAGTGCGATGAGGTAGGCGTTTAGAAAATATTCCTTGAGCAACAGCTCACGGCTTTCTCCTTCGGTAGCTTTCTGGCGAATTTTCATACTCGATATGGGTGGTGTTGATTGTTCGACGGGAAGATCGTGGCTCCTATTCACTCATACTTCCACGCATTGATTACCCTCACCCAGATAAGCGTCCGGGCAAAGTAATCTTGTGTCTCAATCCGGTTATCCTAACTGCTTTGCGTTATAAAACCGCAGAGCGGTATCTGCCTGTCATGGCCCCTGTTCCAAGGGCAGGCCAATGGCACGGTTAGACGGAATCAATCTCACTCACGACAATTCTCATGCCGTCCTGTCTAAGAACACGAACCTTGGAGCCCTTACTTATAAACGCACCGTCTGCCACGACATCCAGTTCCTCTCCAGACATGACCGCCTTCCCGGACGGCCGGAGATCCGTAAGCGCCTCTCCGGTCCAGCCTACTCTTTTCTCGGACCCTGCCACTGCGGCCTCATCATCAAGCGATGCTCCCCCAGCCAGTTCCTTTCTGGCGATAAACGCACGAAAGAGAGGAGCGTTCGGTAGAAACCGCATGAGGAGCAACACCAGAATAGAACCACCCAGGAGACCGGTCCCAAGAGTGAGCGCCGGTCCCCGTAGCAGATCGATAAGGCCTCCGGAAAAATCTCCTACCTTCCAGTCACTCCAGTCGATCTTGTCAACTGTTCCAAGAAGAAGCGCACCCAGCATGCACAATACCCCAGCGATTCCTGTCACTCCGGTTCCCGGAATGAGAAAAAGCTCCACTGCCACCAGAATTACTCCCAGGACGAAAAGGGCCACCAGCTCATAGTTTGCCAGGTTGCCTGCCATATAATTACCGAAGAAAAACATCCCGAAGGCCAGAAGAGAAATTGCCCCCCCGATCCCAAATCCCGGAGCCTTCAACTCTGCATAGGCTGCCGCCATGCCGACAAGAATAAGAAGAAACGACCACTTCGAAACCCACCACGCAAAATTTTCAAACGCAGTGGCTTCTGCCCGTACTATTTCCACTCCTTTCATTCCCTCCATTTGCGCAATCTCCTCGATACTACCTGCCACCGCCTTGGCCAGCAAAGTCCTTCCGTCCCGGAGCGAGGTCGCCTCAGTGGCGGTAAGCGTCAACAATTCTCCTGCTTTGACCACCACGGAGCCAAAGACCCGGTCCCGTGGTTCTGGAATCATCATCGCCCGGATCAAGTCAGGATCATGACCTTTTTTCTCCGCCACGCTCCGAATCTGTGCCTCAAAAGAACTGTGGAGCTTCTTCCGCATCATTTCCCCGATTTCCGCTCCTCCGCCGCTCACTAGTCCGGCAGCCCCGATCGTCCCCTCCGGACTCATGTAGATTCCATCCGTGGCTACCGACATGAGGGCCCCGGCACTCAGGGCATTCTCATTCACAAAAGCATAGGACGGGATCGTCAGTCGGGTGATTTCCGACATGATCTCCTTGGTTTCAAAGGCATATCCACCCGGAGTATCGAGATCGAAGAGCACCGCCCGAGCCTTTTCGTCTTCAGCCCGCCTCAGCATGCGACGCCAGAACTTGAAGCTCTGCTTGTTGATTAGATCATCCTTTCCCACTTTCAAGACAACCAGCTTGTTCTCGAAACTCTCTTCCTTCACTTTCCCCGGCAGGGTTTTTTCCTCCTTCCCTCTTTCACTCTGCCTTGCGGGGGCCTCTGACGTCTCAGCTACAATCCCCTCTTTTTTCTCAACTACCTCCTTCAACGCTCCAGCGACTACGTCCAGTCCGGACATGCCTGCCTGCGCAAGAAGTTCTGATATATCTTCTACCAATCCTTCCGCAAGGAGAGCCTCCCCCTCAACCTGCGCTGAAGCCTCCTGCGCCGTCAGGGTCAGGATCGTCCCCTTGGGAACTACCAGGTCACCAAAGCGGCGCTGCTCCTCCGAGGGCTCCAGCATGGCTTGGATCACCTCCAGGTCATGGCCCTTTTTGCCTGCCAACTTGCGTATCCTCGCAAGCATGAGGCTCGTCCGCTGCCGTTTCCCTGCCTCCTCCTCATCCTTGGCGCCAGCCAGTAATCCGGCGCCCCCGATCAGGGCATCAGGGGTCACATAGATCGACTGGGTAGCGAGGGCCAGAAGCACCCCGGCTCCCAGAGCTTTCCCCTCGATCAGGGCGTAGCAGGGCACCGGAAGCTCAGCGACCTGCTCTACCAGCCTTTCCGTCTCCTGTACATACCCCCCGGGAGCATCGATCCGGAAGACCACCGCCCGGGCTTTTTCCGCCTCTGCTCGTTCCAGTATGGCCGCCCACTCCTCAAACTTCCGCAGATCCATCAAACCCTTCTGCCCCACCTCAATCTCTACGACCGCTCCTTCAAAACCACGCTCTACAGCCGTCGCACCCGCACTGCTTGCGGAGTCAGGGTTCGCAGCCGCAGGGCTATTCCCGGCAGATCCGACCAACCCAATCATGGTTAACAATCCAAGAACCGCTTCTTTCATATGCCCACTATAGACCCGATTTTAATGCAGTTGGCGAGAAAATCACACCTCTTCACATTCTCTTCTCCTCAGATGAATTGCCAAGCGGCTCCTCCTCGCCAGAATCGAGCGTCGATGCCACGCATCCCAGATGAAATCGTCCAGCAAGTCCTCGGTGCAACCGATATCGTGGACCTCATTGCATCCTACGGACTCGATCTGAAAAGAGCTGGTGCGGATTTCAAAACTCACTGCCCCTTTCACAACGAAAAGACTCCTTCCTTCAACGTCAGTCCCGGGAGACAGTCCTACCGATGCTTCGGTTGTGGCGAAGGCGGAAACGCCGTGGGATTCGTAATGTCCTATGAAAACCTCCCCTTCCCGGAGGCGCTCCGCAAGCTGGCATCCCGGGCCAATATCGCTATTGAGGAAGCTGAATACGACCCTGAGGAAGATCGCAGACGCCGCCGTCTCAGCCGCCTCAAGCTCCTTCACAACCAGGCGGCGCGCTTCATGCACTCGCTCCTTCTGGAGGATCCCGCTGCTGAGCATGCTCGGCAGTATCTGAAATCCCGCGGATATAACCGTGAAATGACGGAACGCTGGACCGTGGGCTGGATGCCGCAAAAGACCAGTCTGTTCCTCGATTGGGCTCGGGAAGCAGGCTTTACAGGCAAGGAACTTCTCCACTCAGGCATGACCAAGCTCAAGGATGAAAACAATCCGGGAGCTGGTCTGTGGGTTCGTTTCGGTGACCGCCTCATGTTTCCCATTCACAACGAAAGAGGAGATGTAATCGCCTTCAGTGGACGGAAGCTTCGGGAAGAACAGGGTGGAGGCAAATACATCAACTCTCCGGAAACCCCCATCTTCAAGAAAGCCAACGTCTTCTTCGGCCTTCACAAGGCCATTCGCCATATGAAGGATTATGCGGTACTCTGCGAGGGACAACTCGATGTCATCGCCTGTCACGAGGCCGGTGTAGAGAACGCTGTTGCAACCCAGGGCACCGCTTGCACCAGTGAGCACGCCCGCCTTCTCAAGCGGTATACCAACTCAAACAAGGTAGTGATCTGCTATGACTCGGACACCGCCGGACATGATGCTGCCTCAAAAGCCTTTCTGGAACTGGCGGCATACGGCATGGATGTCCGGGTTGCCGACATGCCTGTAGGTGAAGACCCGGATTCCCTCGTCAAGTCCGCAGGAGCAGATGCCTTCCGTTCTCTGCTGGAAGGAGCCGCAGGATTCTTCGACTACCGACTGCGTTACCTGTCCAAGGAGCACAACCTTGAGGACCCGGGCACCAAGGCCCGGGTGGCCCGGGAACTCGCTCCCATGCTCAATGCCCTCTCCGACAAGAACGCCCAGGAAGCATCCATCAATTTCGTGGCAACCCGCCTCGGACTCGGCCCGGATGGCATCCGCCAGACGGTGGTAGAGGCTTCCCGTCGCCCTTTAAGGCAGCGTGACCGAAAAGAAGAAGCCGATACCGTGAACCCCACCCGGGTCGACCGGGAACTCGGAACCCTCGCGGCCCTTGCTCTTCAGTCTCACGAAGTCCTCGATTTCCTCTGCGACCAGACCGAGCAACTCCTGATCGGGGCAGAGGGCCGTGACGGTGAGAACCTTCTACGAAGCATTCTGACATCCCGCCCGGACGTTCTTCAGTCCGCGGCCGTCAACACCTTCCTGCAACGCCAGACCAGAGAAGACCGGGCTGCGCTCCTTGCTCTCCTGGAAGAACCAACCCCGCAGAATCCTCTTGGAGCAGCCACTGAAATCCTCGGAATCCTTGCCGAACAGGGAATCCTCCGCGAACTGGGATCCCTCGGGGCCCAGCTCAAAAGCCCTGACGTCACCGAGGTAGAATCGGAGGAGATCATGCGGAAAATTACCGAACTGCAAAGAATCCGCTCCGAGGCCAAAAATTCTTGACCTCATCAGAAACCTCACGAAGAGTCCCGCTTGCTTCTGAGGGCAAGGCCCCCAGCTTGCTATAATGGGAGAATTGTATCCCGGTCCCAGTTACTCCGAATAGGCCCATGGCGAAAAAGAAAGTCGCGCCCAAGAAATCCGTCAAGAAGACGGCTAAGAAAGTAGCCAAGAAGGCCACCAAGAAAGTAGCCAAGAAGGCCACCAAGAAAGTAGCCAAGAAGGCCGCTAAGAAAGTAGCCAAGAAGGCCGCTAAGAAAGCGCCCAAGAAGGCCGCTAAGAAAGCGCCCAAGAAGGCCGCTAAGAAAGCGCCCAAGAAGGCCGCTAAGGAAGTTGCCAAGAAGGCCGCTAAGAAAGCTGCCAAGAAGGCCGCCAAGAAAGCTCCCAAGAAGGCCGCCAAGAAAGCCACCACGAAAGTTGCAAAGAAGGCCACCACGAAAGTTGCCGAGGAGCCCGCAACTGCCGAGAAATCGGGATCCAAGAAAAAGCTTCCCAAGGGCAAGAGCCGCATCGACACACCTGAGATCCAGGAGAAAATGCGCGAGCTCATCAAGCTCGCCAAGGAGCAGGATTACCTCACCTACGATGACATCCACGAGATCCTTCCAAAGGACCTCGTGGATCCAACCGATGTTGCTGCGATACTTGATCGCCTGCGCAACATGGAATTCAACATTATCGACTCATCGGAAGTCGACCGCTTCAAGGACAAGAAATCTTCTGACGACGCAGCCGAGGAAACAAAGGATCAGAAACTGGACATTCTGGACGATCCAGTCCGCATGTATCTCAAGCAGATGGGGCAGGTGCCCCTCCTCACCCGCGAACAGGAGGTCGAGATTTCAAAGCGTATCGAGGACGCGGAGATCTGCGTACAGAAGTTCCTCCACAAGTTCGGTTTTACCGCGGACAGTTACCTGGCTCTCGCTGATAAACTGCAACGAGGCAAGGAGCGCTTCGACCGGGTCATTCTTGACAAGAAAATCGAAAGCCGGGAGCGTTACATGAAGACGCTACCCAAGCTTTGTGATCAGGTGCGTAATCTTCACGAGGACACCAGCAAGGTCTTCAAAAAACTCAGCGCCAAGTCTGTCCGCGGTAAGAAGAAACTACTTGCCGACCTCGATAAGAACCTCACGACGCTGGCTCGCCTCTACAATCGCTTTTACTTCAAGCAGAAGGTCATTGAGGACTTCTGTGAGGAGGTCAAGGAAACCCAGACCAAGATCTGGCGCTATCAGCGCAAGCTAAGCTCCCGCCTCAAGGACAAGAAGGAATTCGAGACCAAGCTCAAGGAGTTGCAGCTCTATTCCTGGCATGATCAGGAACAGTTCGAAGCTACCACCGGCGATCTCAACCACTGGCTACGGGAAGCCCACAAGGCCAAGACCGAAATGGTGGAAGCCAATCTGCGTCTTGTGATCTCCATTGCGAAGAAATACACCAACCGTGGACTCTCCTTCCTCGATCTCATCCAGGAAGGGAACATGGGGCTCATGAAAGCAGTCGAGAAGTTCGAGTATCGCCGTGGCTACAAGTTCTCGACCTACGCCACATGGTGGATTCGTCAGGCCATCACCCGTTCAATTGCCGACCAGGCCCGGACCATCCGGATCCCGGTCCACATGATCGAGACCATCAACAAACTCATGCGGGTACAGAAGCAACTGGTGCAGGAGTATGGCCGCGAACCTACTCCTGATGAGATTGCCGAGGAGATTCACCTGCCGGTCGAACGAGTACGTGCAGTTCTCAAGATGGCCCAACAGCCTATTTCGCTACAGGCGCCCGTCGGAGACAGTGACGATACAAGCTTTGGGGACTTCATCGAGGACAAGACGGCGGAAAACCCGATGGAAGAAGCGGGATTTTCGATGCTCAAGGACAAGATCAATGAGGTGCTCGACACTCTTACCGAACGAGAGCGCGAGGTACTGGAGCAACGCTTCGGCCTCAAGGATGGATACAGCCGTACCCTCGAGGAAGTCGGCCGCCAGTTTCAGGTAACCCGCGAACGCATTCGCCAGATTGAGGCCAAGGCCCTGCGGAAGATGCGGCACCCCACTCGTATCCGCAAGCTGGAAGGCTTCATTGAGTTGCCCAATATGTAGGGCTTTCCCGGAGCTCAGACTGCCCCTTGTATCCGGGTAGTTCTATGCTTCAGTGGGGGTGCGTTCTGCATCTGCGCAATGACGGATACCGATCGCTGTCCACGCTGATCGCTGGTCCCTGCACGGATCTGTAACTCTTCTGTTCTTAGCACTTAACACTTCCCCCGCACCTGTATTAAATCCCACCGACCATGAGCAGCTACGACGTCAGTGCTCTACGCTCCCAGTTCCCTATCCTTGCCACTGAGGTCCATGGAGAACCACTTGTCTACCTTGACAACGCAGCTACTTCTCAAAAACCACGGGTAGTTCTGGAGACCAGTCGTAACTACTATGAGCAACTGAACTCCAATATCCACCGGGGCACACATTATCTCGCACAACAGGCAACCGCTGCCTGCGAAAAATCCCGGGATGTGGTCGGCCAGCACCTCAATGCCGGAGCCCGGGAAGAAATCGTCTTCACGAGCGGCACGACCGACAGCATCAATCTTGTCAGCTCCATCCTCGGTTACTCAGGAACGATCGGACCTGGCGACATCATCCTGATCAGTAACCTTGAGCATCATTCAAATACCGTCCCATGGCAGATGCTCTGCGAGCGTTCCGGCGCAACACTTGAGGTAATTCCCGTTACAGAAGAAGGGGCCATCGACCTCGTGGCCTTTCATCGCCTTCTGGATGATCATCAGGGCACATTGAAACTCGTGGCCCTTACTCATATTTCAAACGCCTTCGGAACCATGCTTCCGGTAGAGTCCATGATCAAGGAGGCGCACCGGGCGGGGTCCCTTGTCCTGATTGACGGCGCCCAGGCCGTCCCCCACCTTCCGGTGGACGTTCAGAAACTGGATGCGGACTTCTACGTCTTTTCTGGTCATAAGGTTTATGCTCCCACCGGAATTGGGGTTCTTTACGGCAAGCGAGCCCTCCTCGATAGCCTTCCGCCATGGCGGGGCGGTGGAGAAATGATCCAGAAAGTCTCCTACGACGGGACCACCTACAATGATCTTCCATACAAATACGAGGCTGGCACTCCAAACATCGAAGGAGCAATCGCACTCGCTGCCGCCTTGGAATTTCTGAATGACCTCGGACCTGAGGCCCTTCTGGAGCACGAGCAGGTCCTCATCAGGCAGGCCGCAAGCGCGCTCTCATCTATCGACGGTCTGATGCTCTATGGACCCGAGGACCGGTCAGGAGCTCTCTCCTTCAATATCGAGGGAATTCACCACTACGACCTCGGTACTCTCCTGGACAAGATGGGCATAGCGATTCGCACTGGCCACCACTGCTGCCAGCCCCTCATGTCCCGGTTCGGCATCACCGGGACGCTACGAGCCTCCTTTGCCTGTTTTAACGACACATCCGATGTTCAGCGTCTGGTCGAGGCCGTCGAAAAGGGGAGTTCCATGCTCCGGTAACCACCCTGACACCCTGCAGGCAATGCGCACTGAGTAAAACTTTCGGCGTGCATCCATCCACCTCCCCGGTTCTTCTTTCTCAGGATGACCATCGCGGAAAGGCAGGAGCAACTGCTTCAGGACCTCAGTATATTCCAGGACTGGACCGAACGCTACGAGTATGTCATCGGCCTTGGCCGGAAGATTCCTGAGATGCCGGCGGACCGGAAGACCGACGACAAGTTGATCGAAGGGTGCCAGTCACGGGTCTGGCTTGAGGCCCGACTGGATAATGGGCGGGTGCATTACACNGCGGATTCAGATTCGCAGATTACAAAGGGCATGATNGCTCTCTTCATCCAGTTTCTGGATGGCGAATCACCGGACGATATCCTCACCGCCGACTTCGCATTCATCGAGAAAACCGGTCTCAAGGAGCANCTGGCCCCTACCCGTGCNAATGCCCTCTCCCTGATGGCCACACAGATGAAACANCGNGCCCTGGATTTTTCCGGGNCCNCATAGAAANTCTCAGGATCGCCCTTATCNCTCCCGGTTGAGCCACTGGAGCATGACCTCGGCAGATTGCANGGAAATCCCGGGNAGNTNCGANATCTCTTCCGCACTCCTCNTNCGAATACGATCTACCGAGCCAAATCTGGAGAGCAGGGCAGCCTTACGCCTTGGAGAGACTCCGGGGCAGTCGTCGAGGAGNGACTCCTTCATCCTCTTCCGNAGAAGGAGCTCGTTGTAGTTGTTGGCACAGCGATGGGCCTCATCCCGGATTCTCTGCAGAAGCTTGAGCGCACCAGTATCATGACTCAGCACTAAGGGCTCACCCCGGCCCGGCCGGAAGATCTCTTCCCGCTTTTTCGCCAGCCCTATAACAGGTAGCTCGTGCAACCCCAGGCGCTGTAACTCACCGGTTGCCGAACTGAGCTGACCCTTGCCACCATCAACGATGACAAGATCGGGCAGGGTCACGGGGGCCCGGCCCTCCCGGGCAAGGCGCCGCATGGTCTCAATCATATTCTCCTGACTATCAGCTGCATCCGGATTGGCTTTGGCTCCCTCCTGCAGAATCCGCGCATATCGGCGCCGGATGACTTCCGCCATGCTTGCGAAGTCATCCTGTCCTTCCACCGTCCTGATCCGGTAGCGGCGGTAGTTCTGGTTGTCAGGAACCCCGTCCACNAACCGTACCATGGACGCAACAATGTGATTACTGCTCACGTTTGAGATGTCAAAACACTCCATGATGGCTGGGGCCTCAGGNAACTGCAGNAGCTCTCCCAGTTGCGCAAGGTCATCGAGGGGCTTCAGNGTGGTGGGCACACCCCGACCCCGGGAAAACTGTCTGGTCGGATTAAGGGTTCGTTCAAGATTCTGAACGATATCCCTCAATCGGGCGGCCCGTTCAAAATCCATCCGGGAAGATGCCTTTTCCATCTCTTCATGCAGGGACTTGAGTCGCTCCCNCCGCCCCTTTCCTTCCAGCAGTGCACTGGCCTGTTCGACCTGCTCCAGATACGCTTCCCGGGTCACCTTCTCGACGCATGGGGCACTGCAGTTGCGAATGACATCCGCACTGCAGTGCTTGTAATCCTTTTCTCCGGGCTCCCTGCTCCGGCAGCTTCGGAGGCCAAACTCCCTGTTAAGCCATGCAATCGTTCCCCGCANTGCNCCTGAATGGGCGAAGGGCCCGAAATAACGGGCTCCATCATCCTTCCTGAGCCGTGTCAGTACAAACCGAGGCCACGGATCTGCCGGNTTGATCTTGGCAAGGAGAAAGCGCTTATCATCCCTGAAGCTCACATTNTACCGGGGCCGNTACTGCTTGATGAGCTTTCCTTCGAGAAGAAGCGCTTCCTGCTCATTNCGCACGAGATGCACTTCAAAGTTCCAGATNGCATCAAGAAGNGCCCGGGTCTTGAGATCGGCCTGCTGCCTGCGGGAAGGCATGAAATAGCTCCCCAGTCTCTTCCGTAGATCACGGGCCTTGCCTACGTAGATNACCGACCCCAGCCGGTCCAGCATGAGATAGACACCCGGCTGATGCGGAACCTCCCCCAGACGGGGTCTCATGTCAGGACGGGCAGGCATTTTCTTCCAATATTTTACCCTAAAGAACGGAGAACGGAAGGGGGACCTCAGGGTAAGTCCTGACGGGGGNATGCTGATTTCTGAAATCCAGCACAACTTTTATGCATCCACNCCCAAGGAAACCTGCCAGTGACCACTTTGGGGCATGAATGAGCCTCCTGCTGATCGCTCCAGTGCTTGAACGTTTTCCTGCAACGGGTACACTCCNCTGATCTCATGAATCGCCTTTTGCTCTCCGCGACGGCCCTGCTGGCCACTACAGGCACCGTCCCGGGGGCGGAAGAGCCCGAAAATACCGCCAAGGTCAACCTCCTTGAAATCATCAAGGAGGGTGGAATCATGATGTGGCCCCTCGGGGCGCTCTCCATCGCGGCCGTAGTCCTTATTCTGCTGTTCTTCATCACGATTCGCAGTAGCACCGTGGTCAGTGATCGATTCATGCGGGTAGCTGAGAGCCTGATCCGCAAACGCGATTATCTCGGACTGGTGGGATACGCCCACCGGCGGGGAGAGTGTATTGCGCGNATTACCCAGAAAACCCTCGATTTCGCGACCAAGAATCCGGAAGCAAAATTCAATGAGGTTCGCGAAGTCGCGGAAGCGGAAGGGTCACGCCAGGCGAGCACGCTTAATCAGCGCATCAGCTACCTTGCCGATATCGGAGCGATCGCCCCCATGGTTGGCCTGCTCGGGACAGTGCTTGGAATGATCCGGGCCTTCCTCGAAATCAACACCGGCAACGTCGAGGTAGTCCGCCAGATGAAACTGGCCGGGGGCGTNGCAGAAGCNCTGGTGACCACCGCCAGCGGGCTTTCCATCGGAATCATCGCAATGATCTTCTATTCTGTCTTCCGGGGCCGGGTGCANCGATCACTTGCGGAGTTGGAGGCCGCGGCCACCCATCTGCTCGCTCTTCTTGGGTCACAATTCCAGCAATCAGCTCGACACCAGCCCGAAAACCAAACCCTGCCTCCCCCCGACCACCCCCCAGAAGGATACAAGGTCCCCCGCAGCCAGCGACCGGCTCCTTCCCGGGCCAGTCAGGCCGATATTCCGGNAGCCTGATTACGATTGGNGCCGAGAAGGATGAAATTCAAATCTCCCAAGCCTCCAGAAAGCGTCATTCAGCTGGCGCCCATGATCGATATNGTCTTTCTCCTCCTGATCTTTTTCCTCGTCACCTGGCAGTTTTCCCGCTCGGAGCAGGACAGCAAGGTCAAGGTTCCNACTTCCAGTCAGGGCAGGGAGGAAACCCGGGCCATCAGTGAAATCAATGTGAACATCCGGGAAAATGGAGAAGTNGTGATCAANGGGGAGNNCCTGACCGANAGTCAGCTCCTCACCAAGTTGCAGGCTATCGTCGAGGTTCACCAGAATCAGCCGGTGCGGTTGCGAGGCGATGGGAACATCACCTACCAGACCCTGATGGGCGTAATTGATATCTGCCAGCAGGCGGGGATATGGAACATCTCTTTCGCNACCCGNAGACCCGACTGATGCCCAAGGCGGCTTTCGCTGAAAATCGCTATTTTTCCGGGACCTTTCGTATTTGTCGGGTAAGCTNGCCTTCAGGTATGTGGATTNATGACAACCTCCCGNTCCTGCCGGGCACGATTCTGGCTGTTCTTCTCAGCCTTGCGAATCACGGGTGGACCCAGGAGGCCGCTACCTCGGACCAACCCTCTTCTGCGGATCAGCCGCTAAAGACGGATCCAGCCAGAGACCTCTTCCAGCTCGCCCTTCATTCCTATCGTGANGCCGGGGAGGCAAAAGGCCAGGAGCGGAGAAGGGCAAGCTACCTCGCAGCTGCCCGGCAGTTTGACCGCTTTCACACGAGGTTTCCCTCCCACTCCAACGCAATCAAGGCCTGTTACTACAAGGCTATCTGCTATCAGAAAACAGGAAATACGAAGGCCTACCGGAACAGTCTGTCCGAGGTCATCACGATNCATGGGAAGGGGGCCTTGGTCGGTGCTGCCGCTTACCAGCTGGCCATTGAGTATTATCAGGCCGAAGATCATGCAGAGGCGGCGCGACTGTTTAAAATCGCCGCAACTCAGACCGACNATGCNGATTATCGACACCGTTCCCTCTACAACCGGGCTCTCTGCCTTGAGAAACTGGGCAAGAGGAATGAAACCATTACTGCTCTCAAGGCTATCCTGGCCGATGCTGGCTCGCCCTTCCAGTCCCNAGCTGAACGCGTCCTTGCCCACTACTATGTNCAGTCCGGGATGGAGGAAGAAGCCCTCGCGCATTTCATAAATCTGTCCAACTCCAAGGATAAAAAGACCCGGGCCGATGCCATCCTCCAGTGTGCCCAGATTGCACGCAGCCTGGACAAGAAGGACTTTGCCAGAAAATACCTTGAGAAAATCCTGGTCACTCCCCAACTGGAACAATGGCACGGGGAATCCCAACTCGCCCTGATGAGTGAAGCCTCCCTTGCGGGCCAGCACCAGGAAGTCATTGGTTATTACGAGCAGGGCAGCTACCCGCTCGAGAAGGAGTCCCTGAGCCGACGCCTGCAGATTGCAGCCAGAGCCTACGAGGCTCTGGGCCGGGACAAGAAAGCCACTACCCTCTTCCGGAAACTCGCAACGATCGCTCCCGACAACACGACCGCCCTGGAAGCTGGTTATCTGGTTCTCTCCCGTGACTACAAGACCGGCAACCGGAATCTGATCAAACAGATCGGGACATTCCTTGAGCGATTCGAGAAGGAGAATCCCGACAACCCTCACATTCACAATGCCCGCCTCATGCTGGCCGAAATTCACAATCAGGCTGGACGCCATGGACTGGCTGTCGAAGCCTACGATGCCATCGATCTCGCACACATTGCCTCTGGCAACCAGGCGGGTCTCCGCTACCGCGTAGCCAATGTCCGACTCAAGTCAGGCGATCGGCAAGGAGCCCTCGCAGCGTTCGAGGGCTTCATCGAAAAGCACCCGGATCACCCACAGGTAAGCGATGCGATCGCAACCCGGGCCGAGATCTTCCTGCAACTCCGGGATTCCCCCGGGGCCCATCTTGAATTCGACCGGCTCCTCAAGGAAGCCACGAAAGCCTCCTTTCGGGAATACGCCTGGGCACAAAAAGCCATTCTCTATAAGGAGACCATCGACACTACCGGAGAAGAGAGCCTGCGCAACGAGAGCCTGAGAAAGTTCGCCGATTGCCATGCCCGGCTTCTTGCGGATTTTCCCAGCCGGAATGCTGCCAGAAAAGCCGCTTCCGAATTCTGGTGTGGCTGGTCCCTGTATCGCCAGAACAAGTTTGCTGAATGCATCGACCACTTCCAGCGCGCGCGGGTGGCCGATGCAGGTTCTCTGGACCGCAGCTCGACCCTGCACCTCGCACTTGCTCACTACCACCTGCAGCAGCAGGAAGCGCTCAGGAAGGAACTGGATATCCTCCTGAAAAAATACCGGGATGAGAAAGTGCCCCGGCCTGTCTTCGCCTGGCTTGGCAATGCCCTCTATAAGGACGAGGACTACTCCTCCGCATGGCTCTACCTGGCCCACGCGATTACCCCCGAGAAACCTGCCGAAACAAAGGCAGTCACCTGGCGGGCAGCCGGGCACAGCGCCCTGGAGGCCGGCGCCTACGAGGAAGCCCTGCGTCCACTGGAAATAGTCCTGCAAATCGAGGACAACAAGTATCTTAAGGCGGAAACCTACTTCCTCAGGGGAAGCGCCCACCTCTTTCTAAACGACCCCGAGCGCGCCCGGAGAGACACCGAGGACTGCCTCTCTCTCAAGCCCCAGGGCGAACTCAATGCCAGGGCCCGCCTGCAACTGGGGGATATTGCAATGGCACAGGACGATCCGGATACCGCTGCCCAGTATTACGTTCCTGTCGTCGAACTCTACAGCAAGGATCCCTCCATGGCGAAAAAGGCGCTTCGCCGGGCCATCAGCGCCCTTGACCTCAAGAATACCGAGGAATCAAGCCGCTCCTCCCAGCGCTACCGGAAACGTCTCCAGCAACTCCAGGAGAGTGCCGGATCTGCTTCTCGTGATTGATCCCCACCGGTCATCATGGCAACAATCCCTCCAGCTCAGACGTGCACATTCTGAATCAATCCGGTATCCGGCTTCTGCTGGTAGCCTTGGCCATGATGGCTGGTATCGGGCCCGCCCCCGGGCAGGCCCCTGGTATTATTGATTCCTCCGACCGCGATGCGGAGCTCTACCACCGTGCCAATCGCTACTACAGCTACGCCCAGGACAGCCGGGATCTTGAGGACAAGCAAAGGGCCTACCGGATGTCGATTCCCCTCTTCCGGGAATATCTCTCCGCTGGTCCCCACGGAGATCTCGTTCAGCAGGCCAGCTACAAGCTTGGTATGGCTCTCCTGCTGAGCGGGGAGCGGGAAGCCGCGGAGCAGGCCTTTACCTCCGTAATCAACCGCTACCGGAATGGCCAGTGGGTCGCCATCGCGGCCTATCGCCTGGCTGCACAGCTCTACAATCGGAAGGAATGGGCGACCGCCGTTCCTTATTTCTCCATCGCGGGAAAAGAAGCCACCGACAGGGAACTCGCCCACAAGTCAATTTTCTACGAATCCCGCTGCCTGCAGATGGCAGGCCAGAGCGAACAGGCAATCAAGCGCCTCAAGGACATCGTCGAGGACAAGGCCAATCCCTACCGGGACTATGCCCGCCTCGCAATAGGGGAACTCTATGCCCGTCAGGNAAATCATGAGGAAGCTCTCGGACACTTTGAATCCCTGCTTATTCCTTCAGTTGCTCCCCAGGAACGAGCGAGGGCTCTCCTCTCCGCCGGCGTTTCCGCTGCCAAGCTCGATCAGCAGCCCAAGGCCCGGGATTTCCTCAACCGCACCCTTGAATCGAGTGGAATGGAGCCAAAGTACAAGGCCCGTGCCCAGTTGGCTCTGATGGAAATGTCCTTTGCCCGGGAAGATCATGCGGAGGCNATCAAGACCTTCCGCTCAGGTGAGTATCTCGGAGAACGTCATGTTCTGGCACGCATTTACCTGGTTGCGGGGCAGGCCTTCGCCAAGCTGGATCGCCATAAGGAAGCAATTGCACAATTCTTCAACTCCGAACGTCTGGCAGTCAGTATCAAACCGAAACCCCTCCGGAAGCTCGGTTTTGAGGCAAGCTTCCGGAGACTTGGCAGCTTCTANCAGATCGGCGGCGCAAATATNCCGGCCCAGGTAGACGTCTTCGCCGCATCCTACGGAGAGGAAAACCTCGGAAGCCCGTGGCTCCACAAGGCTCTCCTCATGAAGGCCGAGACTCTTTTCCATGAAGCAGCAGTCGCTCAGGCCGCCGCGGCCTACAATGAAGTCAACCCTTCCGCGCTCCCGGTCGAAATGCGGGCTGACATCTATTTCAAGCGTGGTTGGTGTCTCGCCGACACAGGAGAATACGGACGGGCCGCCCAGAACCTCTCCAGCTTCCTCGCCACCTTCCCCGATCACCCGCGCGTCAATGATGCTCTTGCAAAACGAGGCCACGCTTACCTCAAGATCGGAGACCGGAAATCGGCGCTGCAGGATTTTATGCGACTTCTGGAGCGAAAGCCCGAAGACAACCTCGCTTCNTTTGCTNATCAGTATAGCGGCCGAATCCACCGGGATGNACAACGCTGGCCCGAGATGATCTCCAGTTACGAAAAACTCCTCTCTATTCCGGACGGGCTCGATAACAAGGCCAGGGCAGATGCCCGCTACTGGATGGGATGGGGCTATTACAAACAGGAAGAATGGGCGCTGGCTATCCCCCATTTTGAAGCCTCGAGGGAGCTCCTTCCCCAGCGCTATCGTGAACCGGCTGGAGTCCATATCGTCCTGGCCNCCTACTCCCTTCTGGACTCAGACAAGCTCAAGAAAGGGGTAGAAAACCTCCTNGCTGATGCCCCCCACCAGCAGTTCCCCTCCCGCATGCTCATCTGGCTTGGCCTGGAACGCTTCTCCAAGGGGGATTACGAGGGATCCGATCGTTTCCTCAGTCTCGCCAGTACACCGGATGAGCCTGAACAGACTGACACCCTCGTCTGGCGTCATCTTGCCAAGGCCAGNGTGGAAACCCGGAAATTTGAGGAAGCCGCCGAGGCCCTGACCATTCTCCTCACCCGGGAGCAGGAAGACTTCTGGAAAGCCGACTCCTACCTCGACCAGAGCCACGTCCTGATTGGCCTGCAGCAATGGGAGGAAGCCCATGAATCCGCACAGGAGGGCCTGTCCCTCAAACCCTACGGAACCGTCCAAGCCGGCCTCCACATGACCCTCGCTGACATTGACATGCACCGCATGGACTACGAGTCGGCGGCGGCCAACTACCTCAAGGCCTCCAGAATGTTCATTGACGACCGGGAAATCAAACCGCTGGGGCTCTTCCGGGCTGCGGACGCCCTTGAGAAAAACGGCCAACCCGGAGAAGCTGCCAAAATCCGCAAACAACTGCGCCAGGAGTTTCCCGGATGGGATTCCGCTAAAAACTGAACCCCCTCCCCTCTTTCCCATTCCGAAACGGCACCAGCAGAGAATTCACGGAACATCCCGGACCCCGTTGAAAGATCTCCTTCCTTAAACGGAGTATGCCTCCCCTCATTTTTATTGCCAGATCAGGCGCATAGCCTATTTTCCACGCCCCGCCGGCGTCGCCCGCCGCGAATGTTTTAAAAGGCCGATCGCCCTCCAACTTCCCTCTCTCCAATGACCGTAAACCCGATCTTCACCCCCGCCGCTGGAATCGTGGGATTGATCATCGCCTTCATCCTTCTGTCCCGNATCATCAAATATTCCGGGGGAGAGGGAAAAGTCGCCGAGATCGCGGAAAAGATCCATCGGGGAGCGATGGTCTTCATGAAGAGGGAGTTTCTCCTGATCTCCATCTTCGCCCTTGTCATCGGGGGGGCTCTCTTCCTCTTCCAGAAACAAGAATACGGAAGGCAGCAGTCACTCGCCTTCTTCCTCGGGGCCCTCTCTTCCTCTCTGGCCGGATTCATCGGAATGTATACCGCCACCAAGGCCAACGTGCGTACGACTCTGGCTGCCAGGAACGAAGGACCAGCCCAGGCTCTCACCATCGCGTTCTTCGGAGGTGCGGTCATGGGTCTCACCGTTGCCTCGATGGGATTAATCGGACTGGGTGGCCTCTTTGCCTTCTTCAAGGACCATGCGGAAGTGGCCGAGATCATGGAAGGGTTCGCCATGGGGGCCTCCCTCGTCGCTCTCTTCTACCGGGTCGGCGGTGGAATCTTCACCAAGGCGGCTGACGTTGGTGCTGACCTGGTAGGCAAGGTAGAAGCCGGCATCCCCGAGGACGATCCACGTAACCCGGGAGTCATCGCCGACAACGTGGGAGACAACGTGGGGGACGTCGCGGGAATGGGGTCGGATATCTTCGAGTCCTACTGCAACGCACAAATTGCCACCGTGGCAATCGCGGCAGCGGTGGGGGCACGGGCCGTCGAGTCTGCAGGTGAGGAGGCAGTCGCCTTCATGGAACAGGTCGGCGCTGCCCCGGGAAAGGAAGGTATGATGCAGCTCATGCAACTTCCCCTCCTGCTTACCTCCGTAGGTCTCCTCTGCTCCGTTCTCGGCATCCTTATCGTGCGCAGCATGGCCGGCAAGAATCCTGCCGAAGCTCTTCGCTTCGGGACCATTGGTTCCGCAGTTCTTTACATCGGAGCCGCCTTCGGACTGGCCAGCATGCTGGGCCTGAGTCCAAACATCGGCCTCTGTATCCTCTGCGGAGCGGTGGGAGGAATCGTCATCGGCCTGATCACCGAGCACTTCACCGGAGGCGGTCCTGTCAAGGAAATCGCCCGTCAGGGGGAAACCGGGGTAGCCACCATCATGATTGCCGGACTCTCAGTTGGACTGAAATCGGTCGCAGTCCCCCTCCTCACCATCGCCGCCACCATTTTCATCTCCTTTGAATTTGCCGGCCTCTACGGGGTGGGAATCGCAGCGGTCGGGATGCTCGGCACCGTTGGAATCACCATGGCGATCGACGCCTACGGCCCGGTAGCCGACAATGCCGGTGGAATTGCCGAGATGTCGGCCATGGGAGAGGAAACGCGCAAGATCACCGATGGTCTGGACGCAGTCGGAAACACCACTGCTGCCATTGGCAAGGGCTTCGCCATCGGGGCCGCCGGACTCTCTGCCCTCGCCCTCACCACCGCCTTCATTCAGAAAACCGGTGTTAACCTCAATCTCAGCGATCCGGCCATCCTGCGCACCTTTTTCGTCGGCGTCTTCATTGGTGGAGTGGTTCCCTTCCTTAATGGTGCAATCACAATGGATGCAGTAGGTCGCGCTGCCTTTGACATGATCTCTGAAATCCGGCGGCAGTTCCGTGAAATTCCCGGACTCCTCGAAGGCACTGGTGAACCGGACTCCGACCGCTGCGTGGATATTGCTACCAAGGCTGCAACCAAGCGCATGATCCTTCCCGCTGTTCTCGCGGTGGGAACGCCCGTGGTAGTCGGCTTTGGCTTCGGGGCCGACGGGGCTACCGCACTCGCCGGCACCCTCTGTGGAGCTCTTCTGGGATGTATCCTCCTGGCCCTCATGATGTCCAATGCGGGCGGCGCCTGGGACAATGCCAAGAAATACGTGGAAGATGGGCACTTCGGTGGCAAGGGAGGCGAAACACACAAGGGCTGTGTGGTCGGTGACACCGTGGGCGACCCCCTCAAGGACACTTCCGGCCCCTCCATGAACATCATGATCAACGTGATGGCCATTGTGAGCATCGTGATTGCCCCACTCCTGGCCTGAGAACAAGGCGGGCAAGAAAAGAGGTCCCTTCAATCCGAGGANGCCTCCTGGGCCTCTTCCGAACGGACCAGACTCGCTACCAGGGGCTTCAGGGTAAGTCCCTGAACCGCGATCGAGAAAATCACCACCACATAGGTCGCCACCAGGATCACCTCCCGGGTTTCGCCCACTTCCTTGGGAATTGCTAGCGCCAGCGCAACCGAGATCCCACCGCGCAACCCACCCCAGGTCAGGACCCGCACCACCCCCGGGGCAAACTTCCGGCGCCCTCCGAGCAACATCACCGGAATAGAGGTAGCCGCGAAGCGGGCCGCCAGTACCACCACGATCAGGACTGCTCCCACCGCAAGTGCCTTTCCGGAAAGATCGAGGACGAACAATTCCAGGCCGATGAGCAGGAAAAGGACTGCATTGAGAATCTCATCCACAAGTTCCCAGAAAGTGTCCAAGTGCTCCCGGGTCTTGTCACTCATGGCAAAACTCCGGCCCTGATTGCCCATCATCAGACCCGCTACTACCATTGCAAGGGGGCCGCTGAGATGCCAGTGGGATGCCAGTCGGTAGCCCGCGATCACCAGCGCCAGGGTAATGAGAATCTCGATCTGGTAATTATCTATCGAGCGCAGCATGAGGTAAGCTACGAACCCGATCACAAACCCCCACAGCAATCCTCCACCGGCTTCCACAAGGAAAAGTTTCGCCACATCTCCCGCCCCGTTGATCCCGTGATCCCCGTGACCTCCCAGCGCCATTCCCAGCAAGGCGAGAAAG
>PAQU01000069.1 GCA_002709395.1 Roseibacillus sp.
AGAGGGTCTGCCCCGTGACAAAGGAAGCTTCCTCAGAGGCGAAGAAGCGGACGGCGTGGGAAACGTCTTCCGGCACCCCCCAGCGGCCCATCGGGATCTGGGCCAGATAGGCATCCTTGTCTTCCTGGGGGTCGTCGGCGTGGCGTTCCACCGGGATCCAGCCGGGACCCACCATGTTGACGGTGATACCGAAGGAGGCGAGTTCCCGTGCCATGGAACGGGACCACCCGATCTGCCCTCCCTTGGCCGCAACATAGGCGGAGAAGTTGGGGACCGAGCTGGAGAAGACCTCGCTGATGATGTTCACGAAACGTCCCCACTTCTTCTCTTTCATACCGGGCAGGGTAGCCTGGGCGAGGAGGAAGGGGCTCTTCACGAAGAACTCGTACATTTCCTGGTAGAAAGCCTCGTCATATTCCTCAATCGGCTTGAGAGGCTGGGGGCCGGTGGCGTTGGGAACGACAATATCGATGGATCCCAGCTTGCTGGAGGTTTCCTCCACAAGGGCGGCGATTTCATCCGGTTTTGTGACATCGGCCCCGACTGCGATGGCCTTGCCTCCTCCTTCGGTGATTTCGTCGGCAATCTCCTGTGCCCGCTGGACGTTGTTGAAGGCGTTGACGACCACGGAGGCTCCAGCGGAGGCAAGATTGCGGACAATGGAGGCTCCGAGGCCCTTGCTGCTGCCAGTGACAAGCGCGACATGGCCGGAAAGGGAGTAGTTGGACATGGGAGAACCCTAGGTCAGGGGGCAGGGTCTGGAAGCCTGAATCTTCCGTCCGCGGAGACTCAGGTGATGGCGGAGATGCTCCAGGGCACGAACTCGTGGTCGCCGAAGCCCTGAGCCTCCGATTTCGTGGGTGATCCGCCAGCTACCTCGATCATGCGGGCAAGGATCCGTTCGGCAACTTCCTCGTGAGTCTCGCTACCATCCGCAATGGTTCCGGCATTGAGATCCATATCGTCCTCCATGCGCTGGAACATCTGGGAGTTACTGGAAATCTTGATCGAGGGGCAGGGCTTGTTGCCGTAGACCGACCCACGGCCGGTAGTAAAACAGATCAGGTTGGCTCCCGAGGCTACTTCCCCGGTGATTGACATTGGGTCGTATCCGGGGCTGTCCATGAAATGAAGTCCCGGCCCCTTTACCGGTTCGGCATATCCGACTACTGATTGCAGGGTGGTGGTTCCACCCTTGCTGATGGCTCCGAGGGATTTCTCGAGGATTGTGGTCAGCCCCCCAAGCTTGTTTCCGGGAGCCGGGTTGTTGCTGATATCGCCGTCGAGCTTGGCAACGTAGTCTTCCCACCACCGGATGAGGGAAATGAGTTTTTCGCCGACTTCGCGGCTTGCGGCACGTCGGGTGAGGAGGTGTTCCGCGCCGTAGACTTCCGGGGTCTCAGCGAGAATGGCGGAGCCGCCCTGGGCGATTAACTGATCTACGGCGAGGCCGAGGGCGGGATTGGCGGTGATCCCGGAAAGTCCGTCAGATCCCCCGCACTGGAGAGCAACGCGGAGTTCGCTCACTGGAACGGGTTCGCGACAGGCTTCGTTTGCCCGGGGAAGGATCTCATTGTGCAGGCGATCGAGGCAGGCGTCGACTGTCCTGCGCGTGCCGCCGTTGTGCTGGATCGTTTCCAGATGGAGGCTTCCCTCCGGAGGTTTGCCGAAGTGCTCGATCATGAGGGGGATCTGGTTGGCCTCGCAACCGAGTCCCACCATCATGACGGCCCCGAAATTGGGATGACGCGCGTGTCCCCAGATCGTGCGTTGCAGCATGCGAAATCCTTCGTTCATGGTGCTCACCGCACAACCAACGCCGTGGGTGAGGGCCACGATGCCGTCAACGTTGGGGAAGTCCTCGAGGACAGCACGTTTTTCCACCTCCCGGGCGATAAGGGATGCCACCGTGGCTGAGCAATTGACCGAGGTCAGGATTCCCACGTAGTTACGGGTGCCGACCTTGCCATCGCCCCGGCGATATCCCTGGAAGGTCTCGCGCTGTGCTTCTGCGACGAGTTTCGTTTCGTGAGAATCCACGGAGTAGGCGTAGTCGTCGCCATGATCCGACATCGAGAGGTTGTGTTCGTGAACGTGTTCTCCCGGGGAGATGTCACAGGTTGCCTGCCCGATGATCTGCCCGAATTTCAGGATGCTTTCCCCCGCGGTGATCGATTTCAGGGCCATCTTGTGTCCACCAGGGATCCGGGTGGTGGGGAGAACGTCTGAGCCCTCTACCGCGTGGGCGGCTTCGAGGACCCCGCCTGCGACCACGACGTTGTCGTCGGGGTGAAGCTTGAAAGCCTGGGTTTTTGACATGGGAAGGGCGCAGCTTTAGGCAGCGTGGATGGGCAGGGACGATCTAAGCGTTCCTCAACGCAGGGGTCGAGCCGGTTTGGCAAGCTGATCGGGAAATGGGCTGGGAGAAACCAGTCACCCTTTCGCAGGAAGAGAAGGCAACGGTGTTACCAGGAGGGGAGCTCAGGAGTCCGGGCCGGTTGTGCGCCGGGGCAGGCCATGAGCCTGCTGCCATCAGGAAGAGTGATCTCGGTCACTATTCGGAGTCTTCCTCGTCGCTATCCTCATCTTCAAGGTCCTCCTCTCCCTCGCCAACGCGCTCTGCGAGTTCTTCCCGGACGATTTCCTGGTGGTGAGTAGCGAGTTCTTCCAGTTCGCGCTCCCTCTCCTCAATTTCCTGCACCAGATCTTCCAGTTCCGCACGATCGTGCTTGAGGGTGATTCGCTCAAGCTCGAGATGAAATTCGAGGTGCTGGGCGATGGCCTCCCGGAGTTCCTTTTCGAGTTCCTCCCGGTTTCCGTCTCCATCATGCAGGGCCTCCGTGAGCTGATCGGCAACCAGTTCCCACCGTCGCATGCCGAGAAACGCTTTCGCGGCCCCGGGCCCGAGGTCTTCCCGGATAAGAAAGTATTCTCCCACCAGGTGCCGGGCGTCGTGCCAGAATTCCTGCTCGGCCTCCTCATCCTCCTCATGAGAGGCCTCGGCCAGCCTGTCGAGGAACTCGGGAACATGCTGTTCGAGAAAGCCGGAGATCTCGGAGGTTGTTCTCCGGTTGAGATGCTGGTCTTCCTCTTCACCGTGATCGTCCCCAAAGGCGGGAAGATTGAGGAAGAGGGCGAGGAGGAGGGCCGGGATGGTCTTGGATAAGGTCATGATGGAGAGGCGTGGATAAACCCTCTTGCAAGGGACAGGAAGGTTGGTCCGGATCCGTATCACTGGCAATACTCCAGCGCCGGGAGTAGCCTTCCCAATGAGGGTTACTGCATGGCGGCGAAGTTCTGCCGCATGAGATCCTGGGGAGACAGGTCGCCGGTCCTCGACTGGACATCATTGATCCAGTTTTGTTCAAGTTCGTTCTTGGACGGGCGTTCATCCTGATAGAAGACCCCGAACTTCCCGGGGAACTCAAGCTGGGCCAGTTTGAAGGCTTCGTTGATGCTGGTGAGGTCGTGTTGCTCTTCGTCGACCAGGTCGAACTCACCGCCCTTACGCGGAATGGCGGAATCGAAGGCACCGGGATAGAACATGGTGCACTCGGAGAGAACCTCTACCACCGAGAAGCCCTTATGGTTCACAGCACGTTCGAAGATCTCGTTCATGTGCTTGACGTGAGTGGCGTGAGAGCGGCCGATGAAGGTGGCTCCGCTACCGAGGAGTTGCATCATGGGGTTGATTGGCCGGTCGATGGCCCCATTGGGATCGGTCTTGGAGCGGCGGCCGATCGGGGTGGTCGGGCTTGTCTGGTTCTTCGTCAAACCGTAGACAAAGTTGTCCATGATGATATAGGTGAGGTTGATATTCTTCCTCGCGGCGTGATTGAGATGGTTGCCCCCGATTGAGAAGCCGTCGCCATCGCCGCCGAAGACGAAGACGTGCTGGTCAGGGCGGCTCAGGGAGATTCCGGTTGCAAGGGGCAGGGCCCGTCCATGAATGAAGTGTATCCCGTGTGAATTGACGAAGTAGGGGAAACGGCTGGAGCATCCGATACCAGCCACGCAGACGAAATCGGTCTGGGTCAGGCCAAGCTTCTGGATGACGTTGAAGAACGAAGCCAGGACGGCGAAGTCTCCGCAGGCAGGGCACCAGGTCGGGTGGTCGGCCTTGAGCTGCTTCTTGGTGAGTTTCTCTTCCGGTTGGGCGGATTGTGTATCGGACATCGCTATGAGGTGTGGAGCGGTGGGGTCAGGCAAGGAAGCTGTCGACCCCATCCACGATTTCGCTGACCCGGTAAGCCAGACCATCTGTCTTGCAGAGAGAGTGGATGCCGGAGTTGCAACTGGCTGCCCGCAGGATGGTTGCGAGTTGGCCGTAGCCGTAAACCCCGGAGTCGTTCATCTCTACGACGAAGATGTGTTCGAACCTGGCGAGCAGTTCATTAAGGCCGGAGGGGAGGGGGTGAAGGTGTCGGATATGGGTGGCACTGGCGCAGAGGCCCTTTTCCCGCAGGCGGTCGCAGGCTTCGCGAACCGGGCCGTAAGTAGATCCCCAACCCAGCAGGAGGATTTCTCCATCTTCCTCCCGGTAGATCTCGGGAAGGGGTAGCTCGGCAGCGAGGGTGACCAGCTTGTTACGACGTTTGTCGGTCATTTTCTGGTGATTTTCCGGATTTCCGGAGGGATGACCCTTTTCGTCGTGTTCCAGTCCGGTGACCTTCGGATAGGTGTTTTCCGCCATCCGTGATCCCGGAGGAGCGTGCCGGGTCAGCCCGTCAAGCGGGTAGGGCCTGAAATCTTCCCCTCGTTCGCTGAGGTCGAGCTCTGGTTCGATCCAGTGCTCATCAAGGTTCGGTTCATTGAAGGCTTCGATCCGGGTAGCGATAGCCTGGTCGCTCAGGATGATGACCGGGCAGCTGTAGCGCCGGGCCAGTTGGGCAGCTTCCAGCGTAATGTAGAAGCAATCCTCCACGTCCTTGGGGGCGAGCACGATCCTCGGGCTATCTCCGTGAGAGCCGTAGATAGCCTGCAGGAGATCACTCTGCTCGACGGAGGTAGGCAACCCGGTTGAGGGGCCACCCCGCTGGACATTAATGACAAGGAGGGGTAACTCGGCCATGCAGGCGTAGCCCAGGGCTTCAGCCTTCAGGGAGAGACCGGGACCGGAGCTGCCCGTCACGGACAGGTGACCAGCATAGGAAGCGCCGAGGGCGATGGCCACTGCGGCGAGCTCATCTTCAGCCTGGACGAAGACCCCGCCGTATTTCGGGAGTTCCCGGCGCAGGAGTTCCATGATGCTTGACCAGGGAGTGATAGGGTAGGCCGCCCCGTAGCGTACTCCGGAAGCGATCAGCCCCAGGCCGAGCATGGTATTGCCATCAGAGGAGATCCGATTGGAGTTGGCGGCCTCACCCGGGGCGAAACGAAACTGTTTCAGGTCGGTGGTCTGGAAGGCGTAGCCTGCATCGAAAGCATTCATGCAGTTTCGCAGGACGTCTTCTCCCTTACGACCAAACTGGCGCTCGATGATTCCGGTGAGTTTTTCCCGGTCGAGGTTGAACATGGAGCAAATGAGTCCAAGAACGAAGATGTTCTTGCCACGATCCTTGGCGGTTCCACCGATGGCCTCCACGGTAGCGGAGGTGAAGGGTACCCCGATGTGGTGAATGCCCCGCTCGTCCCTGGTTTCCTCGACCTTTTCGGAATCATAAAGGCAGATTCCCCCGTCTTTCAGCGAGTCCAGATGATTATCGTAGCTATGCTGATAAAAGGCGACCAGCACGTCGGCCACATCCCCGGCATGAAGTACTTCTCCAGAACCGAGGTGGACCTGAAAAATGGAAGGACCGCCCGAGATGGTAGAAGGGATGGTCATGTATGTCATGACCTCCTGGGCGGTGCGGCCAGCCAGACGGCCGAGCATTCCTCCCACGGATTGGATGCCGTCCTGGGAATTGCCCGCCAGGCGGATCACAGCATTACGCAGAGCATCGTCTTGGGTTGCCTCTGCTGAGGCGCCTGCTGAACTCATGGGTTAGTCGGGATGGGCGAAATGTGATAAGCCTGTAGATACCCATTAGGAAGGAAAAAGACGGCCGCAGGAAAAAAAATCAGGGCTTTCTAAGGAGATCGATCCTGAAGGCCCCGAGATATGTATTTACTAATTTTCCGGGTGTCGCTCCCTGAGGAGGGTGTTAAGCAGGGCCCTATCCCACCAGGGCTGTGAGCTGTGCTTTGACCGTGGGGTGGGAGCAGTAGGGATCCCGGAATTCTCTGCCGTAGTTCATGAGCTCAAGGGCAAGGGATTTTGCGATTTCGCGGTGGCGCGGGCCGCGGATGAAGTTGGTAAGTTCGTCGGGATCTTCTTTCAGGTCGAGGAGCCAGGGGGCCTCCAAGCTGGAGAGAACCAGCTTGTATCGCGGGGTTACCGCCGCGATCCAACCAACCCGGTTGTTCTCCGGTTGGCCGGTGGAACGCATGAAGGTGACGTCGCGCCACCCTTCGGGAGATCGTCCGGTTGTCAGGATGCTGGAGCAGTCTCGCCCTTCTTCCCTGCCGGCGGATTCAACTTTCATCAGGGAGAGCATGGTAGGAAGGAAGTCGACAGTATTGAGCACCTGATTCACCCGGCGGCGGGCGGGGATCGCTTTTGGATAACGGACCAGAAAGGGGACCTTGGCTGAGGCTTCAAGGGGGACGCCCTTGTTCTGCCGATGGTGCTCTCCACGCATGTCGCCATGATCAGCGGTGAAGATGAGAATGGTGTTGTCCAGTAGTCCGAGTTTCTCAAGATGCCGGGTTAATCTCCCCACATTGTCATCAATGCATTTCATCATCCCGTGATACTGGGCCATCTTGTAATGGCATTTTGGAGATGGTTTTGCCCACGAGGGCGATTGCGTGGCATCCTTGTCGAAGGTCCGGGGTTTTTCGAGGACCTTGTCATCGAACATTGTGTCGTAGGGAGCACGCACGGTATCTGGTCCGTGCGGATCGGGAATACTCAGCATGTAGCAGAATGGTTTGTTCCGGTGGCGGGCAATAAAATCCATCGCCTTGCTGGTCAGGAAGTCCGTGGCGAAGGAATCCTTGTCTGCACCTGCAACGGAATAACTCGGCTTGCCATTCTGCCGGGCCTTGACTCGTGGTCCCTCCGGGGTGTCTTCAAGTTGTTTCCAGTGCCCCCGGTTGAACATGTAGCGATTATCCTGGAACCCGAATTTCCGCTTGGGGGCCCACTGGGGTTTTCCCTGTCCGTCAAGGTGCCACTTTCCGCCATAGCCAGTTGAGTATCCAGCCCGGGTGAGCAATTCCGCAAAGGAGACCACTTCGTCTCCCAGGTGAACGCTGTTGTTGGTGACCGGGGTATTCTGCGGGTATTGCCCACTGATGAAGGAAGAGCGGGAAGGAGAACAGACCGGGGTTGCTGCGTAGAACTTGGTGCAAAGTGCTCCCTCCCTCGCGATCCGGTCAATGTGGGGGGTGTCACAGGTAGCCCCCTTGGCTTTCCCCCACATGAAGGCCTGCTCTGGAGGCAGGGTGTCGCGGTAACACCCGAGGGTTCTAAAGTTGAGCTCGTCGCAGTGAATAATGACGAGATTAGGTTTGGAAGACCTGTCTTGTGCGATAGCGCGGGCCGCCGTGGAGCCGGGCAGGGCTACCCCGGAAGCGGCGGTCGTAGTCTTGAGAAAGCGGCGTCTTTTCACTTTGCCTTGGGTATCATGGGTCAGGGTGCGGGATGGCAGAGGCTGCAAACGTTCCAGCGGATAATCTGGCTACAGTTGATCCGCAATGGATTCTATCAAGGGTGCGAAATTCAGCTTGGTCTCTCCAGGAGTAAGGAGTCGAGAGGCCTGGAAATCAGGCTCGAAAACGAGCTCAGAAAGTTCGTTGACCAGATTGGGGTCGTTGAATGACACGTTGAGTTCCCGATTGATGCGCAGACTGATGGTATCAAGGTTGGCAGATCCTACTGTAGCCCATCCGTCGCAGATCATGGCCTTGAGGTGGGTCATGCCGGGGTAGTGGTAGACCCTGACGCCGGCTTTCATGAGGTTGCGAGCAGCCACCAGGTTACCTGCATTCATGATTTCGTGATTGGCACGATCGGGCAGGATCAGTCGCACGTCGACTCCGCGGGAGGCCGCTGACTTCAGTTCGTTTTCAATGACGTCGGAGGAAAAATAGGGCATCTCGATCCAGATTCGGCTTTTGGCTCCTCGAATGGCCTGACGCATCGCGATGAGAATATCGCTCCGTGCATGCACTACATCAGTTCGCAGAATACGGAGTGGAATGCCAGGCCCGTCAAGGTCTGGCAGGGGCTGCTTTCGTGCAAAGAGAGCAAGGTCACCAAGGGGGCCGTTGCACTTCCATGTGGAATCATAGTCATCGCTCAGCGCGGACAGGATGGGGCCACGCAGGCTGACCATCAGGTCGTGCCACTCGTGACGGGATTCCCGACCGAGGTTCATGCCTCCAATAAAGGCAGTCCTGCGATCGAAAAGATGAAGTTTCGTATGATCGGTTACCAGCCATGGATTCGATGTCTCCCTTAGCTGAACCTTTGAATTTCCCTTCACGAGGTAATTGCCGATATCCCCTGGTGATTTGAACCCGTCAGGAAGACCTGAGGGTGGTTTCCGGCCATGGGCCATGGTGCTTCCCAGATCGTCCATGATGACGCGGACCGGAATCTCCTCTGCCCGGGCGCGCAGGAGGTCAGCGCAATGCACGCCGACATCATCGTTGTCGAGAATGTAGACCTGGATGTCGATCGATTCCCTGGCAGCGGCTAACTCCTTTTCGAAGGCGGTAAAAAACGCTTCTCCGTCCAGATGGTAACCAAGTTCTCCTGGCAGGGGTTCTGGAAGTCCGAGTTTGTTGAGGTGACCTTCGAACTCCCCGGTTCCGGGTGGGGGAGGAGACGCATGTGCGAGCGCAAAGGGGTCCAATGCCGGCAGGTGGTCCTCAAGGAGGGTGGCACTACGCCGGTGGGATGTCGCCATACCAAGGCGGTAGGTTGTAATCGGGTGGCGGACAAATGAGCCGATAGTGGAACGGAAGGCGGTCTTGAAGAACGAGCGCGGGAGACTGGTCTGGCTTTTACCGGGAACAAGCTTGTCCGTCTTGCTGTCCGGGTCAGGAGTGACAGTGGCCTCTTCTCCCCGGCCATGAGTCGCAAGGCTGACGACCAGAAGGAGGGCAATGAGGGGAGGCTGGTGTTTACCCATTGAATCGAGGAATTCTGTTTCAGTCTCCCCGGACAGACAAGGGAACAGGATGATCCTGCAGGCTCGGGAGGGTCACTTTGCAGGATTCACTGCAAAATAAGACCCGGCGACTACTTTTTCTGCCAGCAGGACGTTTATGGCGACCTCGCGTCCGGATTCCTGATGGGAGGGGTCTCCCCCGCCAAAGTCCCAGAACCATCCCCGGTATTTTCCCGTGAGGGCTTCGAGGACGAGCCCCTGTTTGGTGAGGATAAGCTTCCAGTGACAATTGTCGGTAGGAGCCTTGGAAAGCCGGAGCGCTGGAGTAACTGTAAGATTCGGACCTTCTGGACGGGTCTTCGCACTGTCGTCCCGGGCAATAACCCATCCCTTGTATTTCCCGCCTGCTGCGCGGACAAGGTAGCCCTTTTCCGTTTCAACGAATTGCCATCCTGAAGTATCGCGGGCCTTGCTTGCGAGGGAGATGCCTTCCACTGCTTCAATATTGCCCAACTTTCCAGGCTTGGCCTTCTCCGTGACATCAATGAACCAACCCTTGAATCTTGAGACCACCGGGCTGAGAGTCCGCGCGTTACTGGCGCTCATGGCTCCCTTTTCCTTATTTTCCCTGAGTCCCTGGAGAAAAGCGTCGTGTCCTTTTACAGCTGGTGGGCTTTCTGCGGAAACGGTTCCCAAGAGTCCGCAGAGAAGAGCGACTGACGGAATGAGGAGTACAATTCTTTTCATGACAACTGCGTGTTACCACCCGGGTGAGGGTAAAGTCCAGCTTGAGGGTGGTGTGCAGAGATCTGGGCTGGGAATTCGCTAACCATCTGGTCCCGGGCCACATTTGAGTGCGGAGGTGCCCGTTCTGCGAAAAAGAGAAGAGATTTGAGAATGAAGGACTGGAGCTTCCGGTTGAGACCTTGAAGCCCAAACCTGCAGAATCATGTTAGAACGTATCAGAATCCATCTCATCTGCCCGTGCAGGAATTTACAGCAGGTTCGTTTTCACCTGATGGGTATCATTCGTGAGTTTGTCCCGAGGAGCTTACAGGAATTCGTTCGTTGAGCTGGAACAGTTCGGATCTCAGGCATAATAAAGCGCAAGTGCCAAGTTACGTGATGAGCCAACTACACATGGGAATCAATCTGGGGCACGACCGTTCGGTGTCGGTGGTTTCAGACGGAAAACTTCTGGTCTCCATCGAGCAGGAGAGATTGGACCGGATTAAACACAGTGTTGGATTCATGTATCAATCCCCGGGGGAGATGCGTCACATCCAGGTTCCCGGAGAATGCATTCGCTATTGCCTCGACATGCTGGATGTCCCTCTTGCCGCAATGGATACCATTACGGCAAACATGCCGGGAATTGATTTCTCTCCGGAAATCATGCGAGGTAAGTTCAGCAGAGATATCGCATGCAAGGTGCAAACTGTTCCGGGTCATCATCTGGCCCATGCATACTCGGCTTACTGGCCATCCGGATTTGAAGAGTCTCTGGTTCTCTCCGTTGACGCGAGTGGGCTTACTTCCAGGAAGGGGCCGGGCTGGGACACTGAATCCTACAGTCTTTATGCCGGAAACGGTACGGAGCTTGAGCTTCTGCATGATGAAGGAGTACGGGCTCATCTTGCGCAATTATCCACCCTTGGGTTCGTCTATGAGTATGTTTCCCGGAAGGCGGGATTTGAAACGAAGGTCAATTCGGGGCTGAGTTTTCCAGAATCGGGTAAGTTGATGGGCCTTGCGGCGTATGGTGGTCCCCAGCCTGCATGGGAGCAGTGGTTTCGGCCGGTTAAGGATTCACTGAGTCTTGAGATTTCAGCCTACGATATCTTCCTTGAGATCGAGGCTCTTGAAAAAAAATACGACACGGGGCAGGGCAAACCTTATTTCCGGCCCTGGTTGGTGGATCTGGCTTACAAGGCGCAGATGGAACTGGAAAATGCCCTCTGTCATATTGTCGAGGTCGCCATGCGACGGACCGGACTCAAGCGGCTCTGCATAGCCGGGGGGATCGGGCTCAACTCCGTCGCGAACTACAAGGTGCTCACTCAATGCGGTCTTGATGATATCTTCATTTTCCCCGCCGCCGGGGATAACGGGATCTCTGCGGGCTGTGCATACTGGGCATATGCTACTGTTGAGAAGGGAACGGAGCGCCCGAAACTGAAGGCGGCTACTCTCGGGAAGCCCCGGTCGAGGGATGAAATCGACAAGGCTGTCGAAGACTATGAAGACCTGGTCGTGGTGGAACGGCACGACCATGATGGCATGGTGAAGAAGGTCGCGGATGCCCTTGCAGAGGGACATATCGTTGCCCGCTTTGAGGGAGGGTGTGAGTCCGGACCCCGGGCTCTGGGTCACCGCTCCATTCTGGCTGATCCGGCATTCCTTCGGATGAAGGATGTGATCAACGCGAGAGTGAAGTTCAGGGAAGCTTTCCGTCCGTTTGCACCATTTGTTCCCCTCGAGCGGGCCAATGAGGTATTCGTTCTCGAGACTGAGAGCCCCTTCATGCTTCTGGTCGCTGAGATCCGGAAAGAATTTCACTCACTCCTTCCCTCGATAACTCATGCGGATGGAACAGGGAGGGTCCAGACCTGCACCAGGGAGACCAATCGCTTCTTCTATGAACTGTGTCACGCCGTTGAGGACATCCGTGAGGGGCCTCCTGTCCTCCTTAACACCAGTTTCAATGTAGCAGGACAGCCGATTGTCGAAACTCCCGAGCAGGCTATCAAGACCTTCCTGAGAACGGACATCGATTATCTCGCCCTGGAGGACTGCTGGATCTATCGAAAGCACGCTCCGGTAAAAGCTTATGAGGATCACGTGGCCGATCTGGTTGACGAGGAGCTTCCGGCGGGTCTTTCGCCCGGTCAGCCCTCTGTCCGAAGCCTGATGTCCGAGCTGGATGCAGCCTTATATGAAGGTATTGAACCAGAGAACTGGTCGCCGGAAGAGATCGCAGAGATTTCCCGGAAGGGAGCCTTCTACAAGGAGACGAGCCGGCTCTTTCCTGACCACCAGTATGCCGGGGAACTCAGGACACAACTGGGTCCGGACACGATTCTCCTGCTTGATCCGAAGGGGCAATCCAGGGTTGTGGATCAGACCGAGCATCAGCCGCCCCTTTTGCTTGATCACACGGAAGTCCAGATCCTCTTGGCATTCCTCACGAAGAAGGAGGAAGGGGCTGCTCCTCTCAGGGCTGCGCTTGGGCTGACTCCCATGGAACTTCGCCATGAAATGGCACTGGTCGCGGAAAAACTGGAAAGGTTTGGGGTGGAAGGCGATCCGGACTGGCTGGACTCCGGGCTTCCCGGGGACTCCCCGCTGCCGGATACCGGAACCGAAGGCACCTTCCAGGCCTTCGAAGATCCTCAATTTGCATCGTGGCACAGCCTGGAGGAATTCCATAGATGTCTCACCTTGCACGGATATGGAGAGCAGGGCATCGTAGACCTCCTTGGAGTCGATTCGCTCCAGCAAATTGAACCTACTCACCTGGCATACTTCGCGAGCCACAGGTTACCGGATGACGAGCTGGGGGATCTGGTCCGGCTTTTTCTCCTGCGATCCGCATTGCCCCGGAACTCTGTGGAGGAAATCCTTGGGCGGTCCCTTTACGAGCGCCTCCTCGGCCTCGGTCTGCTCAGGCAGGGAGGGGAACAGGTAAGTTCTGCAGTGGATATCTTCTGCTCCGGGGGCATGTTCTTTGCCACGGATCACCGTTACATGCTGCTGGAGGGGGACCGTCTGGAAGAGGACCCGGTGATGTATATCGGCATGGACAGCCACGGGTTGGTCCAGACTGCCCCGCGGGAACCCTGTGAGGAACTGCTCGACCTGTGCTGTGGATCAGGTGTCCAGGGTCTTGTAGGAAGCCGCTACGCGTCCCGGGTAGTCGGAGTAGATCTCAACCCGCGAGCCATCCGGTTTGCACGGTTCAATGCGCAGCTCAACGGAGTGGAAAACTACGAGGCGCGCCTCGGAAGCCTTTACTCCGTAGTAGAGGGAGAAACCTTCGATGTCATCCTGGGTAATCCTCCCTTTGTTCCAAGCCCGGAGACCGACCTCAAGTTCAGGGATGGGGGAAATAACGGAGAAGCAATCCTGCGGGAAATCGTCAAGCATGCGGACAGCCATCTCAAGGCGTGCGGAAGGCTGTGCATCGTGACAGATCTTGTTGATACGGGATCCTACGAGTCCCGCTTGAGGGAATGGTGGGGCGGTGACTCACTGGAAGCACTCGTTCTAACCACTGCGGACCGGGACGAGATTCTGTTCTCGGTCCCTCATTGCCATGCGCCTTTCGGCCAGAGCATTGAACAGTTCAACGCGGAACTGAAGCGCTGGGTGGATAATTACCGGGAGTCAGGTCTCGAAGGAGTGAACTTCGGATATATTCTGGTGTGGAAGGAGCAACTGGTGCCCGGGGGAGCTGTGACCCTGCGCACGATTCACAACCCTTCAAGTCCCATGCACCAGGAGGTTAGCTCCTGGCTGGTTCAGCGTCGTATATGGGCGTCCACCGATGCTACGAACTATCACATGTCCCTGCACCCTTCGGTCCGTCTCCGGTCGGAGTATGGCAGCGGAAATCAATCTCCCTCCTGGGAGGTGGATGTTGCAGATAATGACTTCTTTACGACCTATGTGATCGGGGAAACGATCTATCAGGAACTCCGTAGGATTGATGCGGATCAGCCGCTACTGGGGAGCCGCCTGATCCCGGCCGATGCAGAGTGGATCGAAGACCTTCACCGGAAGGGGATCATCCGGTTGGTGCGTTACCCAAGGCACTCGGGAGAGAAGGACGCTTCTTCCCTGAGATCTGCAGATCAGTTCCAGATCGAGGAGATGGCAACGAAAACCACGCCCACCTGCCTCTCGTCCTATCTGGGCTGATCACTTCGCGATGACAGGCCAGTTCCGGAATGGATGTCTCCCTAGAGTCCAAGTTCGATCAGCTTTTCCTCAATTGCCTCGGCCCAGATGGCGTAACCTTTCTCCCTCGGATGGAGGAAATCGGGCATGATTTCCTTCGGGAGTCGGCCGCTCTTCTCGAGGAACCGCTCATTAATGTTGAGATAGTGGACCCGTTTGCCGTTGTGGAAGGTAGCAAGCTTCTCGTTCAGGGCGTCATTGATACCTCTCTTCCTGCCATCCGGCATTTCGTCGCGGGGAAAGACCCCGAGGAGGAGGACCCTGGCATTCGGGCAGCGGGCGCGCAGGATGGAGAGAATTCGTTCCACCCCGTCCGCTGTCTCACTGGGGTCCTGCTCACTGTGACCCGTGTTGTTAGTGCCGATCATGACCACCGCGACCTTGGCTTTCTGCTGCCTGCGCAGGTTGCCGTTATTGAGGCGCCAGATGACGTGTTCGGTGCGATCACCTGAAATACCGAGATTGAGTGCCTTGCGCTTTCCGTAGTATTTCTGCCAGGTCTCCTTCCCGGAGCCTTCCCAGCCCTGGGTTATGGAGTCGCCAATGAAGAGGAGGTCGTGGGCTCCGGAATTCGCTTTCTTGTTCATGTCGAGATGGCGTTTCTTCCACCATTCCTGGCCGAGTCGATCGTCGGGAAGAATGGCACTGTGGGCGCGGTAATTCTTCCTGAGGTCGCGATACTTCTGCTGGAGCCCCTTCAGGACGTCGGCGTAGGCGGGATCCTCATGGACGCTTTTCATCTGCTGCGGGTCCTTCTCGTTGTCGAAGAGCTGCCATTCCTTGTATTTCGGAACGTAGAAGAGGGTGTAGCGCTCGGTTCGCACGCCGTCGTGGGCGGCCACCCGGTGCGTGCTCTCGCCATAGTAGGTGTAGTAGACCGCATCGCGCCAGTCCGCGGGCTTTTTCCCCCCGTTCCTCAGGAGTGGGACGATGCTGCGGCCCTGCATGTCGGAGGGAGTCCTCGCGCCGCAGACGTCCAGGAAGGTCGGGCCGTAGTCGATGTTCTGGATGAGGGCCCTGGTCGTGGAGCCGGCCTTGATCACGCCGGGCCAGCGGATGACGAAAGGCATCTTGAAGCTCTCCTCGAACATCCAGCGCTTGTCATACCACCCGTGTTCACCAAGGTAGAATCCCTGGTCGCTTGAGTAGATCACGATGGTGTTCCTGGCCAGGCCGCTTTCGTCAAGGTATTCCAGGACTCGTCCAACGCCCTCGTCCACGCTGGCGATGCTTTTGAGATAGTCCTTGATGTAGCGTTGGTATTTCCAGCGGACGATGTCTTCCTTGCTGAGCTTGCCTGCCTTCATGTCCGCGATGAACTTCTGGTTTTCCGGCTCGTAGACGGCATCCCAGGCCTTCTTCTGGGCTTCGGTCATGCGCTGGTACTGGCGATTGACTATGCCACTCGAGAAGTGATCGGGAAACAGGTTGGGCCCGTTGAATTTCATGTCGTGGCCCCAGTACATGTGCTTGTCGATGCCCATGGCGTGTTCGGCAAGCACCTTGCTCCGGTTGGCGTAATCGTCAAAGAGGCTATCGGGTTCCGGCATGGTGACACCCTTGAAGAGTTCGAGATGCCGCAGGGCTCCGGACCAGTTGCGATGAGGGGCCTTGAACTGGATCATGGCTACGAATGGCTTGTCCTTGTCTCGATCTTCCTTGATCCATTTCAGCCCGAAGTCGGTCACGAGGTCGTTACAATGGCCCTCGTAGCGCTTGCGGCTTCCATCCATCTCGATGAAGTCCGGGTTGTAGTAGGCACCCTGACCCGGGAGAATACGCCAGAAATCGAAACCGATGGGATTGGAGTGCAGGTGCCATTTCCCGATCATCGCGACCTCGTAGCCGGTATCGCGGAGTAGCTGGGGGAAGGTCTGCTGCCGGCCGTCAAAGTGGGAGGAGTTGTTGTCGAGAAAACCGTTCAGGTGGCTGTGCTTGCCGGTCAGGATGTTGGCGCGGGAGGGGCCGCAGATGGAATTGGCGCAGAAGGAATTCTCGAAAAGCATGCCCTCCGCGGCGATACGGTCGATGTGGGGGGTGGGTGCGATCTCATCGAAGAGCCCGCCCGGGTAGGCCGAGATGGCATTGCAGGCGTGGTCATCGGAGAACATGAAGATGATGTTGGGCTTCTTTCCCGGGGCGGGAAGAGCCAGTGCGCAGAGGGTCGCGCTGAAGAGGCAGATAAGGGTTCGATTCATGAGGGCGACCAGAAGAGCAGACTGGGATCGATTGGACAAGTCCGGCAGGTTCCCGCCTTTCAGGGGCGGGCAAGGTTTTGATTTCCGGAAGAGCCAGCTAGTGATAGAGGAGGGAAATGGCTCAGCATCTCTGCTCCGGTCCGTCTGACGGCCCGGGGACAATGCGGACGGTCAGGATAAAACAGTGCGTATTGAAACGGAATGAGAACGATTACCAGACTGCCGGTGCTGCTGGGCATCATCATGCCGGTTTGGTTCCCGGCAGTTGCGGAAACGGAAGCTCTCTCAGCAGCGGCGAGATCCGCCATTGAAAAGTCTATTCCCCTCCTGGAAAAGACTACGGTGGGAACGAGTGAGCACCGAGGGTGCTTTACCTGTCACGGACATGCCATGCCGGTGCTCGCCCTGGTGGAAGCGCAACGTCGGGGGTTTTCCATTAATGAGAGGAACCTCCGGGAGCAGCTGGAGCATACGGTGGCGGACCTGACCATTGGCAAGGAGCGTTATCTTGAGGGCAAGGGGCAGGGAGGAGGTCATACCCGGGCAGGGTATGCGCTCTGGATGCTCCGGGTAGCCGGGTGGAAACCGGAGGAAATCACGGGGGTGGTGAGTGGTTATCTCGTGCATGATGAAAAGGCGGATCACTGGCGGAGTACGGGTAATCGGCCACCAACCGAATTCAGTCCGTTCACCGCTACATATGTAGCCCTTGAGGGTCTTGCTGGATACGGGACTGAGGAACAGCGCGACCGTATTATTGAACGGCGCAGGAAGGTCCGGGACTGGCTGGTTCGAACTAAGGCAAAGGAAACGGAGGAGCGAGTCTTCCGTCTTCTTTCGCTCAAGGAGCTGAAGGCTGTGGAGGAATCCGCCCGGGCGGCCGAAGAGTTGATTGATACGCAACGCAGGGACGGGGGATGGGCCCAGTTGCCGGGCGAGGACCAGGAGAGTGATCCTTACGCGACCGGGTCGGCGCTTTTTGCCCTCCGGCGGGGAGGGGGCCTCGCTACGGAGAACGAAGTTTACCGGAAGGGCATGAGGTTCCTTCTTGATGCCCAGCGGGATGATGGCTCCTGGTATGTTAAGAGCCGGAGCAAACCGTTTCAGAAGTATTATGAGAGCGGCTATCCTCACAAGAAAGACCAGTTCATTTCAATGGCGGCGGGAAGCTGGGCGACTTTGGCTTTGCTGCTTGCCTTGGAGCCGGAAGAGCAAGGGCGCTGATATTCCCTGGAATTCATGCCGGAAGATGACGAGAAGGTGAGCGTCTGTTGTCGAGGGAGGGAAACGTCCCGGTCCCGGGGTCTGTTATACAAGTTCAGACGAACTCGCATCGGGCTCCTCTGGATCTGCGGTTGTTGCTCATGGCTGCCGGATACGGGAGCCTCGGAGAATTTCGAAAGACATCTCGAGGCCGCCCGCTATCTTGAGGAAGGGCAGTGGGAGGAGGCCCGGAAACTCTATGGGCTTCTGGCCCTTGCTCCTCCCGAGTCACTCCAGCTTCACGCGTATCTTGGGTTGGCAAGGGCGACAGGCGGACTGGGGAAAAGCCGGGAGGCGGTGAATCTGCTCCGAGGATTGCCGGTCGATGGGATAGGGCGCCCGGGAGAGCGGGAACGCTGGAGCGCCACGATTGCAGTAGAGTTGGCGAGATTGCTGGGCCGCCGGGATGAGGTCGAAGGAGCCCTTCTTGAGCTTGGGAAGATACTGGAGGTTCCGTGGAAGAGCCAGCAGATAGGGATTCGGACCTGGGTGCGATTTGAAATGGCACGGGTACTTGTTGGCTCGGGACGGAGGAAGGAAGCCATAAAGCTCCTCACTGAAAGCCTGCCCGAGCTTGAACTTCCTGAAAGGTCTGGCCTGAGGGCCTGTCAGAAGGCCCGGTTGGCGGAAATCTACATGGCCGATGGGGAGCGGGACTGGGCGGTGACTCTGCTGGAAGAGATCCGGCATGATCCCCAGCTTGATCGAGATCAGTTCATCTCAGCGGAAGCTATTGTTGAGGGGCGGGATCGCGGGAGGGAAGTTCCCGTCCGGCTGCGGCTGCGACGAGAGGCGGATTGCGTGGTGGTTCAATCAGAGGGCCTGTTCGAACTGCGCATGAGTGGCAAACAGGAGGGGGAATGGGTGCGATGCGATGCGCCGGGGCCGGTTACTCACTGGTTCAACCTTGAGGATGATCCTTTCCGGACCATGAATCTTGCCGGGCAGGGTGCACTGCTGAGGGTTTCGGACCCCTCTCATGCGAAGGAATCATTGAGAGAAAGGCCCATGATGGTCAAATTTCTGGAGGAGTCTTCTGCTCGTATCCGCTTTCGGTGTCTTGATGCCAAGAGGCCATCGAATAATTTTGAGGAATACACCATCTATCCCACCGGACAGGTTTTTGTGCAGGCTGTCCGGGAGGAATCTCCTGTGGCTGGTGATGAATCGGGTCTCCTTCTGGCTATTTCCTGCAATGAAGATCTCAGTTGGTGGCAGAGGGGAGGGAGCCCTGTTGCCAATTCGGAGGGAAGCCTGCTGTTGCTCTCAGGTTTGCCCATTCCCTCCAACCGGCCTTCACTGCCGGATGACCTGCTTCTTCTGCCCAGTCGCCGGGGAGGTGGCCAGATTGCCCGTTCTGCCGGGGGATGCTGGTTGGTTACGTGTCCAGCGGCGGAAGAAACTAAACGTCTTGCCGTTCAGTTGCGGGTCTATCCTCGTAATCTGGATTCTCCCAGTCTGGTGGAACCTTTCCTGAGAGACTACCAGCAACCCGCCAGGATCGAGGTGCGGGAAGGCCATGCGGTAACTGATGAAGCCGGCGACCTTGATGCAGACGGGTATAATGAGGGTGAAGGTTGTTATGTTGTCAGGAGAGGGAGGACGGTGGTTCTCCATGCGGGGCCGAATGACCGAATTCAGCCTGCCATCAAGTTCCTGGCGACCGGAGTGAACGGGATCCCCGATGTGCTGGTTAATGGGAAAGTTGCCGGGGAGGGATCCTGCAGGGTATCCCGGCTGGGTGCTGATTCCCTGCTGGTGCATTGGCTTGAGACTGTTCCCGCGGGAGAGCGTATCGTATTCAGTTTAAGGTAGACCCGAAGAAGTGAGCCTCATGGAGAGGGAACCTTCTCCTTGAGCCGCTGGCCAAACAGGAGATGGTGGGTTACAACCTTTGGGGATGAGTTGGTACAGGCACCCGGTAATTCGGCAGCAGTGGGTGCTGCTGCTCCTCGTGCTGGCCATGTGCCTCATCCTGGGCTTCCAGATGTTCGGGCCGGAAGGAGCGGATGACCGTTTCATGGCCGTGCCCCTTGAGATTACGACAAGCTGGGATTCTGTTCGGAACGGAGATGCGACGATTGATGATGTCTCTACCTTCTCGACGCTGATCAGCAATACCTTCCTGCATGGGGATGGAGGGCATCTTATCTTCAATTTGCTCTTCCTCTGGATCTTCGCTGCCCTTGCGGTAGAGCTCCTTGGGACGCGCTGGATGCTGATAGTGTATTTCCTGACCGCGATATCAGGATCGCTCGGGCATGTTTTTCTGAATCCTGATGCGAATCATCACTTGCTGGGGGCATCCGGAGTAGTGATGGGCTTTGAAGGGCTCTATCTCGGAATGGCCGTGCGATGGCGTCTGCCTGACCCTCATGTCTTTCCGATTGCCAGGCCTATTCCTCCAATCAACCTCGGAATCCTGACCGCGGTCGGGATTTCCTTTGATTTCTATCGGTTGATGGAGCATTCCGAAGGTAATATTGCCTATGGGGCTCATCTGGGAGGCTTCATGATGGGCTTGTTCCTCGCCTGCTTTATTGTGCCCAGGCCGAGACTGGCGGATGCGAGGTGAAGGGCAATTTGGTATCTCTGGCTTAAGCTACTGGGTGTTTGCTCCCCCGGGTGGGGGATGTCCCGGTAAGGGCATTGCAAAAAACAGGGGAAGCTGAACGAATTTGTTCTTCCTTCGGGCGTGCAATGGCATGGTGCTTCCGGATAGTCTTTCCATTGGTCTCGTGGAGCGGTGCTGTTTTGCGGGAACCCCGGTCGCAAACTACTATTCCCCATGCGTGCCCTCATTTCTCTTTCCGCAATCCTCCTGCTCACGGGAACCGTGACAGGGAATCCTGCCTTCCGGGCTCTTGACCAGTCGACACTGGAGATCAGGTGGAATTCCACCCGCGGGAATCAATATGAACTCCTGACGTCCACGGATCTCGTCAACTGGTCCCCTCTGGGTCCCCGGCAACTTGGGGTCGATGGTCCGCTTTCCGTAGTGCAGGATATCTCCGGCAACGCAAAGGGGTTCTTCAGGGTAGCGGAATACACAGAGTTTGAACTCGATCTTTCCCGCTTCAACTTTGGAACGGTGGGAAGCAAGTGGAGTTATGACGTGGTGGAGGCCGGTATTGGAGGCACGGAGCGTTATACGTGGGACAGCGAGATAGAGCGGAGAACGGTTTTCCGGGGAGAAGACGTGGTCGAGTGGAACTTTTACCGGGACCAGGCATGGGACCAGACGATCTACATTCTCGATGATTTCTCCACCGGGATTTATGAAGTGGGAGGAGTCGATGCCGGACAGGGTGAGCAGTGGAATGATCCCGCTCTGCCGAGCTTGCTTGCAACCTTCACCCCGGGCGTAGCGACCCCATATAATTACCAGTCGGGCGTCCTTGGAAATGTCACTGACCGGATCACGATTTTCCCGGATCTTGGGCCTTTAACAGTGCCAGCGGGAACATTTACCGGGTTAATCAGGGTTGAACATCGCTACAACGGGGTGGTGCAGGGAGGTTTCGCGGTGACTGGGGTGACGACGGAATGGTTTGCTCCAGAGGTAGGACTCGTCAGGCACGTGGGTGAGGTAACCCTCGCCGGATTCGTAGCGACCACCGAGTTTTCCCTGCGGTCCTACGAGGTAAACTGAGTGAGGGCTTTCCGGCCGAGGTCAGGAGTCCGCCTTGCTTGGTCGTGTGAATTGGCGATTGTGATAAGGAGTGCTTCTGGGCTATGTGGTGTCTGGTTTGAGAAGTCTACATCAAGGAGGAATCCGGGTCATTGGGCAGGTAGGTCTGGTGCTCGTGATGCTTGGAGGAAGTCTTGTTGGGGCTCAGGTTGAAGGCCTCCGCTTTTTTGAGGAAAAAATCCGTCCGCTCCTTTCCGAGAACTGCTTTGAATGTCACGGCCCGGAAAAGCAAAAGGCTGGATTGCGTCTCGACGGAAGGGGTTTCGTTCTCAAGGGAGGGGAAAACGGTCCTGCCATCGTAGTCGGGAATCCGGGAGAGTCTCTTCTTATTGAGGCGGTAAGCTATCGCAGCTCAGACCTTGAGATGCCCCCGAAGAGGAAGCTTGGGAAACGTCAGGTGGAAGATCTTACCCGCTGGGTGGCGATGGGTGCTCCATGGCCGGTTGAAAAAGGGGCAGCTGCAAATAATCAGAAGCCGGGGCAGGAATTCCGGGTTACGGAAGAGGATCGGAGCTACTGGGCGTTTCGGCCGTTGCGGGAGGGTGGGGAAAAGCATTTCGATGAGATCATTGAGTCTGTTCTCAGGGAGAAGGAACTTGTTGCCAACCCGGTGGCTTCCCGGGAGGTGCTGGTCCGGCGGGCCTATTATGCTCTGATCGGATTGCCTCCGACTTTTGCAGAGGTGCGGGCCTTCGTTGAGGATCCGGATCCGGAAGCCTTCTCAAAACTCGTGGATCGCCTCCTCGCCATGCCTGAATACGGGGAACGCTGGGGGCGGCACTGGCTGGATGTAGTGCGCTTTGCGCAGAGTAACGGATATGAACGCGATGATGAGAAGCCAAATGCGTGGCGCTATCGCGATTACGTGATCTCGTCCTTCAATCAGGACAAGCCCTATAACCGATTCGTCATGGAGCAGATTGCAGGAGATGAATTGCCTGATGGGGGAGATGAAGGATGGATCGCGACGGGGTTTCACCGGCTCGGGGTGTGGGACGACGAACCGGATGACAAAAGGGCGGCCGAGTTTGATGGGCAGGATGATATCCTCAAAACCACCACGGAGACTTTCCTTGGCCTGACCGTGGGCTGTGCGCGATGTCACGATCATATGTTCGACCCCATCTCGCAGCGTAACTACTATGAGCTCCTGTCGTTCTTTCGAAACGTAAAGCCATACAACAAGCCCGGGGGTGATACCATTCGCAAGACCGGGTCGGGTGAGGCCCTGGTGGTGACGGAAAGAGGCAACAAGCCGATCGAAACGCATATCCTGATCCGTGGGAATGCCGGTCGTCCGGGCGACAGAGTAGAGCCGCATTTTCCCGAGATTCTGGGAGGAGGCAGCCCCGCGGTCACCGCCACGCCACATTCGGTCGGGCGGCGTCGAGCCTTCGCCAGCTGGGTGGTGAGGAGGGAGAACCCTCTGACCGCCCGGGTAATGGTCAACCGGCTCTGGCATGGGCACTTTGGACGTGGAATCGTAGCGACTCCCAATGATTTCGGTAAGGCGGGGAGTCCTCCCTCCAATGTAGCCCTGCTGGACTGGCTGGCGCGTGAGTTCATGACCCATGGCTGGTCGATCAAGCACCTGCACAGGGTTATCATGAACAGCCGGGCCTGGCAGAGGTCCTCGGCCGGGAATGGGGGTAACGAGACGATTGACCCGGGCAATCTGCACCACTGGCGTGCAAACCTGCGACGGCTTGAATCGGAAGCTATCCGCGATTCGATTCTCAAGTCTTCCGGGGCACTCAATTCCGAACGGGGGGGACGTGGGTTCTTCCCGGCCCTCGCGGGGGAAGTCGTCGCCGGAGCTTCCAAGCCTGGTCGGAACTGGCAATGGTCTCTTCCCGAACAGCAGCGTCGTCGTAGCGTTTATGCCTTTGTGAAGCGTACCATGCTTTACCCTTTCTTTGAAATTTTTGACTATACAAATACCGAGGGTTCCCTCGGGGTGCGCCCCACGACAACGGTGGCACCACAAGCCCTTCTCCTTCTTAATAGTGAGTTCGTGGCAGAGAATGCGGGGCGGCTGGCAGAGAAAGCGCTGGCCCAGCCCGATCCTGTTTCCTCGGTATTCAGGATGGTGTTGAGCCGGAATCCCACGGAAGAGGAGCACAGGCTTGGTAGCAGCTTCCTTACGAGCCAGGAGAAGGAACAGGAGCGGCAGGTGCGACGGATCTCCTTTCGTCCCGACTTTCCGCCAGCGCTTTTCAACGATTACCAGAAGAGTCTGCCCGCCGGGCGTTTCCTGCGGGGACCGGATACCGGATGGGAATACCACAAGGGGAAGTGGACCGGGGGATATGAAGGTATCGTCAATGCAGAGCGTGATTGGCCAGCTTATGCCCTCTACGGTGTTTCCTCAGGAGATGTCATGGTCTCTGGGCGCTTCCTGCTTGATGGAATCACCGAGCGGTCTTCGGTTCTCCTTCGGGCCAGGCCCGGGGGCGGAGTCTTCGATGGCTATAGCGTGCTTCTGGACAAGGGCCGGGGGGAGATAGCGATCCTTCGCCATCAGGGAGAAAAAATTACCACCTTGTCCAAGCGGGCTTTCCATGAGTTCCGGAGGGAATTGGATATTGCCATTACCCTGCAGGGGGGAAGTATCCTGGTTAGTTACGGGTCCAAGGAGCCATTGAAGGCATTGGACCCGGATCCCATTGGGGGCGAAGGGCGAGTGGGAGTGAGTGCGTGGGGAGGAGAGGTCAGCATCGATGAGTTGACTATTGTTGCTGACGGCCGGACCTACGGCGTGGCGGAAATCGACTACGCGAAGTCCAGATTTTCTGACCCGGAGCAGCTGGATCCACAGGCCGTCCTGCCAGGGTGGTCTTCCTACGGGGGTAATTGGTCGTCCCGGGAGAATATGATCTCAGTTGCGAGGGAGAAAGGCCCCAAGCTCCTGTGGGAGGCAGCCGGAGTTCTCGGGGATGGGGATTCCCTGAAGGCCGAGGTCCGGATTGAAGAGGGGTCCATTGCCGGGCTCCTGCTCAATGTCCGGGAGCCTAAGACAGGGGCCGACAACTGGATTGGGTATGAGGTGAGTCTTTACCTGGACGAAGGCAAGCTTGTCGTGGGAACACATAATAACAACTGGGTCCAGCGTGCTGAGGCTCCAGCCGCCCTCAAGCGGGGGGAATGGCACTGGCTGGAGGCGAGAACGACAGGAAATCGCCTGCAGGTTTTCCTGGATAATCGCCCTGAGCCCTACATTGACCACATGATGGAGCAGCCCCTGGCGGCGGGTCTGGCCGGCCTGAGAACATGGGGCGCGCAGGTCCACTACCGCAATGTCCACGTGTCAAGGGGAGGGGAGAAGGTCACATGGGCGGCTCCAGAGGCTGGAGGCAGGCAGGAAGACAAGACTCTCCTCATCCATGCAGACAGGGAAGCGACGATCAGGCAACGCGCTCTGGCGCAATTGTGTTCCTTGTTGCTGAACCTGAACGAATTCGTCTACATTGACTGACAGGACAGGATTTCACCATGTCTCTTCTACCGGACCACATTGAAGCGCAGAGTCGCCGTAACTTCCTGAAGACTTTCGGGACGTCCATGGCTGGAATCTCGCTCTCGGGTATCTTCGACGGTTCCCGGGTATTTGCGGCACCGGCCTCGACCCTGCTGAATCCTCTTGCCCCGAGACCGCAGCATTTTCCAGCCAAGGCCAAGGCCTGTATCTATCTCTATCTCTACGGGGGTCCGTCCCAGATGGACCTCTTTGATTACAAGCCCGAGCTGCAGAAGAGCAGTGGGAAGAAGATCAAGATGGAGATCCGCCGCCGCGAAATGCGCGACTCGGTGTTACAGGGTTCGAAACGCTCCTTTGCCCAGCACGGTAGATCCGGCCTGTGGTGTTCCGATGCCCTGCCGAATGTAGCGAATCACATGGACAAGATGGCGGTCATCAAGTCGCTATACATGGATTCCTTTGCCCATGGTTCAGCCAACCTGCAGATGAATTGTGGACGCGTTCTGCAGGGACATCCTGCCCTTGGAGCATGGATCGCCCACGGACTTGGGTCATCCAACGCGGATTTGCCCGGGTTTGTCGTGATGCTTGATCCCCGGGGTGGGCCAATTCCCGGAGCAGCGAACTGGACCGCAGGCTACATGCCTGCTGCCTACCAGGGAACGGTCCTGCGCGCACAGGGAAACCCGGTTCTTAATCTCAGACCCGGGGGCAACGTGACAATGGCGATGCAGGGGGAAAAGGTGGATGCGATCAATG
>PAQU01000070.1 GCA_002709395.1 Roseibacillus sp.
CGAAGAGGTCGTCGTCCCTGACGAAGGAGGGCAACTCAGCGAACTTGCGGTGTTCGATGGTGCCCTGCTCCCGGCTGATGACCATCATGCGCGAGGCCGTCCGCTCGGGAAGCGGGTGGGTGGCGATGAGCTCGGGAGGAAGTTCGTAATCGAAGTCTTCAGTTCGCACGGCAGAGGGCGATATGTTTGCCGAATCCGGTCTCCGTCACAGTTAAAAAGACCAGGAGGTGGGCAGGGTTCATTGTGGCTCGAGTCCAGCTTCCCTGGCCGCGGCATGGAGCAGGGCCATTCCCTCCTGTCTTAACTCGGGCGGATGAAGGAGGAGGGCCTTGACCATGGTATGGTCCGGTCCGTGCTGCTCGTCGGTGGTGAGCAGATGAAAAGGCTGGGATTCGAGATCCCAGCGCTGGGTATCCCCGCCGGGACTCCACCCGCGGGCCTGCAGGATGGCCAGAAGTTGGTGGCGGCTGGCATCAGCTGGGCCGAGGAAGTGGATTTCGGAGGAGAGTTGGCTGGATTCGTCTCCATGGGGAGCGGGGCGGTTGAACCGGGGGGCCGGTCCTCCATGTCGCCAGCGGGCAAAGGCCCGGGTGATGGGCTGGAAGAAGTCGCAGAGCTTGAGGAGGAGGTGGGCGAGGGGGGAGTTGTATTGACGGTGGAGGAGGCGGCGGGGGATGGAGTGATGGGCCAGTCCCTGGTAGCCGGCTTGTCCCATCGGACCGAAATAAATTACGGAGCTGGAGTCCGCGCTTAGAACCCCGCCTCCGTAGACGCTTCCTTCCCAGGCGATCCCTCCCTGCTGGAAGCGTCCGGGGTGGGCTTCGAAAAGGAGAGCCTCCGCGCGCCCGTAGCCGGATTGCTGCTGGAGATAGCGCAGCACGCTGGTGCGCCGGCGGTGCCAGACAAAGGCGGCAGGAGCGAACGCCAGTTGCCAGCCATGGTCGAGAAGCCGCCAGCAGAGGTCGACATCGTCCCCGGCGGTTACGAACTGGGACCGGAAGCCGCCGATGGACTCGAGGGCCGTGCGCCGGAGGACGAGATTGCAGCCGGGGAGGTGTTCCGCCTGCAGGTCCCCGGTGAGGACGTGGGAGGGTGCGCCGGGGGCCGCGGCGACGATGGCTTCCTGTATCCCGGTCGGTGCCGGAGGCAGGTTGGGTCCTCCGGCAGCCCCAGTCTGCGGGTCATGGAAGGCCCTCGCGATCCAGAAGAGCCAGTCCCGATCGGGTTGGCAGTCGTCGTCGGTGTAGGCGATGAGTTCCCCGGTGGCCTGCTGGGCGCCGTAATTACGTGCCATGGAGAGCCCCCCGTGGTCCTGGCAAAGGTAGCGGACTTCCGGGAAGCGGGCGGTCACGGTGGCGGTATCGTCGGTGGATCCGTCGTCGACGACGAGGACCTCGAAGTCCGGATAGTCGAGAGCGAGGCAGGCGGTCAGGCAATCAGGAAGAATCTCTGCCCCGTTGTGGGTGCAGACCACCACGGAGATCCGGGGAGGGTTTTCGAGCGGGAGGGACGCACGGGGAGCAGCGGCCTCCGGGAGCCTCTCGCGGAGCCTTTCCAGGGCAGGCTTCTCGCTCAGGTCCGACCGGGTCAGCCCGAAGGCCCAGTTGGTCATGGATTCCCCGCGGCTGGACCAGCGATCGGACCAGGAAAAGAAGGTGGTGCCGGCGATGCCTGCTGCGAGGCACTCCTCAAGGTGGCCTTCCAGTAATTCTGCCTGCTGCTCCTCGCTGTTGCGTACGGTATCGAGACCAAACTCGGTGATGAGGACGGGGCGGTCCCCGGCGATATTCTGGAGGCGGGGAAGGTAGCGGGCGAGGGCCTCACGGTCCTCAAGGTAGACGTTGAAGGCGGTGAAGTCCGCATTGCGGGGCTCGAGATATTCGGTGCTGGGATAGTTGGCGTAAGCGATGGGCAGCTCCCCGGCTTCTTCCCGGCAGAGGGAGATAAGGTCCTCGAGAGCCTGCCGGACCTTGTCAGGGCCCATCCAGCGGGCGAGATCGGAGGGGATCTCATTGGCAACCAGAAGGGCCCCGAGGGCGGGGTGGGAACCGTGCTCCTGCAGGAATTCCAGCAAACGGAGCTCTCCTTCTGTCCGAAGCCGGGGTTCGGCCAGGAAGTCCCGGCTCCATTCCCAGGGAAGCCCCAGCAGGACGAGCAGGCCATTCTCGTGGGCGCAGTCGAGAAGATGCCGGTCGGCCCCGGTGTAGAGGCGGATGGCGTTGAAGCCGCACCCCGCGATCCGGGGGAACTCGGCCACGGGGTCAAGGGGCGCGTCGGGGGGAAAGGGGCCGAAGGTGACGCCTTTCAGAAAGATGCGGCTGTCGCCGAGGGCAAGGAAACGGCCATCGACCCGCAGGCGCGCTGGTCCGGACGGGGACACGACTGAGACTGGCCGCTGGTGGAGACTTTGGCAAGACGGGGAGTCTTCCTTACCTCAGCGGACCTCGATTACGTGATCCCCCCGGTCGGTTATTTCACCAATGACCTGCGCACAGGGAGCATCGGCCTCCTTGAGCAGTTCCATGGCCTGGTCAAGCTTGGCCGGAGGCACGGAGAGAAGAAGCCCCCCGCTGGTCTGGGCGTCGGCAAGAAGGAGTCGGAGGGACTCGGGGACGGATTCCGAGAAGGAGGTCGTGGTGGCAGCCTCGAGATTGGCTTTCGTTCCACCCGGGACGCAACCGTCCTCAATCAGCTCGAGGACCCTGGGGTCAATGGCAGGGACCTGGTCACTGAGGAGGATGGCCTTCACTCCGCTTTCCCGGGCCATTGCTCCAAGGTGTCCCAGCAGCCCGAACCCGGTGACGTCGGTGCCGCCCCGGACCAGACCGGCCTTGGCGAGGGTGGCGCCAGGGGTATTGAGGGTGGACATCAGCTGGATGGAGTGATCAACGAGGGAGCCAAGTTCAACACCCCGCTTGGTCGCGGTGGAAAGGATGCCGGTGCCGAGGGGCTTGGTCAGGACGAGGAGGTCTCCCGGAGCTGCGCCTGAATTGGTGATCAACTGGTCCGGATGAACCAGGCCGGTCACTGAAAGGCCGTAAAGAGGTTCCGGGTTCTGGACGGTATGTCCTCCTGCGAGGACACAGCCAGCCTCCGCCACCTTGTCAGCACCACCTTTCAGGATCTGGTTTACGTCCTCGAGGGAGAGATGCTCCATGGGCACTCCCACCACGTTCATGGCGGTGACAGGAAGCCCCCCCATGGCATAGACATCGGAGAGGGAGTTGGCAGCCGCGATCTGTCCGTAGGTATAGGGGTCGTCCACGATGGGGGTGAAGAAATCCAGGGTCTGGACCATCGCCAGCTCGTCGCTGAGGCGATAGACCGCTGCGTCATCGGAATTGGCGGCTCCCACGAGGAGGGCCGCGTCCTCAATCTGGGTCAGTCCGCGCAGCACCTGCGCGAGCTCGGCCTGGCCGAGCTTGGAGGCTCATCCCCCACAGGAGGAGAGCTCGGTCAGACGCTTGATTTCTTCGCGGGACATGCCCGGAGAGTAGGGGAGAATTTTGCCGGGGCAAACTCGACAGATCAAATTACCGCTAATTTTGACCGGGGACCTTTTAGGCCATTGCCAAAAAGCCTGAATAGGTCAAGAGTCGTCCAACCGTTCTAATCCCTGCAAATTCGTGATCCGCCCCCTGCTTTTACTCCTTGCGCTAATTTCCCCGGGCATCCTGCATGCGGCCGAACACGGACCGATATGCGAGTGGTACCGGGACCCGACCAGCACGATGGCGATCCACTGGGTCGCCACCGCGGAGAAGGAAGGAGAGCCGGGGGAGTGGAAACTCGGAGCGGCCGGGTTTGGCTACGGAGACGATGACGACCAGACGGTGCTCAAGGGTATGCGCAAGAATTACCGCTCGGTCTACATCCGGAAATCCTACGAGGTGCCCGCCGACGCGCCCAAGGGAGCGGAGCTCACCGTCGGGATCAGATACGACGATGCGTTCATCCTTTACCTCGACGGCAAGGAGGTCCTGCGCAAGGGGGTGGAGGGTGCCGGAGCAAACATCAGCAAGGTCCAGTCGCATGAAGCCGAGGTCTGGGAATATTTCAAGCTGGGGCCGGTAAAGGCCGGGCAGAAGGGGGTGATCGCGATCGAGGGACACAACGCGGAGCTCGACAGCTCCGATTTCACCCTGAGACCCCGGATTGATTACCGGGCCAATGGCAAATTGTATCCAGTTGTGCGAGAGGGGGCGAAGTGGGCCTACCTTGCGGGGGGAACCCCGCGTGCGGGATGGACCAAGATCGGGGGGATCAAGGAGGAGGGTGCCGAAATCACGCGCTATCAACTGGCCTTCCGGCCGAAGGCGGGAGGGGCGTGGAGTTTCGCGGAGCTCATGGAGCGGAAGTTCGGGACTACCGAGCATCGTGCCTTCAGCGCGGACCTGGAGGGCCTGAAGCCCGGAACCCGCTACGAATTCAAGATTGCCCGGTGGGGGAGTTCCATCGGGAGATGGGAATTTGAAACTGCGCCGGCCACATTCAGCGAAGGGATGACTTTCGTCACCGGGGGTGACATGTATGGGACTCGTGCCTGGATGGATGCCATGAACCGGCGGGCGGGCGAGGAAGATCCCCTTTTTGCCCTTCTGGGAGGCGATCTGGCCTATGCCAATGGAACCAAGGGTGATCGCTGGATTGACTGGCTGGATTCGTGGCAGAAACTTGGGGTGGCTCCCGACGGGCGGGTGATCCCCATGATCGTGGCGATCGGAAACCACGAGGTGAAAGGCTACCAGTATCGTCCCACTGATGCTCCGGGGCGGGGTGATGCCCCGTTCTACTACAGTCTCTTTCTTGGAAAGGGGGAGGGAGCGCAGTTCACTGTCGATTTCGGGGATTATCTCAGTGTGATCGGGGTTGATTCGGGGCACACCGCGAACGTGGCGGCCCAGACCCAGTGGCTTGGACGAGTCCTTGGCAACCGGTTGGATTTCCCCCGGCAGTTTGTCTGCTACCATCGGCCGGCGTGGGGGACTGGGGTGAAGGACGACGCGACGGATATCCGTCGGGAGTGGTCTCCGCTCTTTGAGCAGTTCAAGGTGGACTGCGTCTTTGAGAACGATCATCACACCTACAAGCGGACTCACCCCATCGTCGGGGGCAAGCGTAACGACAAGGATGGCGTGATCTATCTTGGTGACGGGTCCTGGGGGGTGAAGACCCGCAGTATCCCCAAGGACTGGGAGAAGAAGCGCCCTTACCTGGCCAAGGCCCTGGCAGTGAGGCACCTCATCAAGGTCACCATGACAGGCAAGCAATTCGTCTATGAAGCGATGACTGCCGATGGGAAGATTCTCGACAAAACGGTGCGGCCGATACGAAGAGCGGTAAAGTAGAGGCGGGGAGTGTGGGGGCTTCCTGCACTTGATGGGAAGGCCAGGGAAAGGCATGCTGCGGACACGGGGCCCTCAACCCTCCCGGCCCTGCGTGTTTCATGCCAGCGAACCCTTCCCTCCGCGAGTTTCTCCTCGGCCGCGTGTGGGAGGAACGCTTTGACGGGTTTGTCCTTGAGGATGGAGGGAAGCTGGCGCGCAAGCGTCGGGTCATGGACCTTACCTGGAGCACGCTGGAGGATGGAGGGGGGCTTCTTGCTGCCCGGGTGCAGGATCTTGAGGGGGAATGGCACGAGGCGGAAATCTCCCTGTGGCAGGAGAGCGAAGGGCGCTGGGAGCTGGATGCTTCCTGTTGCTGTCCCTATGCCCATTTCTGCCAGCATGCGGCAGCAGTCCTTCTGAGTGCCAGTAAGAAGGGCGTGTTGGAAAGGCTCTTAAAGGGGGGCAGTGCGAATCTCCGGGTGGCCCCTTTGCGGACAGAAGAGAACGAGAAAGTCTCTGGAACCCCCGGGGCCCTGAGCCCTCTGCAGGCGAAGCCGCGGTTTCGTCTCGAGGTGCTGGTGGAGCCAGCGAACAGCCGTCCGGTGCAGCTTCTGCTTCAGTCCCTGAGGGCTTCGAACCGAGACGAGTGGCTGGTGGCCCGTCCCACCGCAAGCTATGGGGATCATGAGTTGCCGCTCCATACCAGCGGAGATAGCGCGGTGGTGGTTGAAACTGAGCAAGGGCCATTGGAAATCATACGTGACCTGCATGCTGAGAAGTCTGCGGCGCAGGAGCTGGCCCAGCTGGGGCTGACCCATCTCGGGGCTCAACCGAGTTATCGCTTCCTGCTTGGATTGGAGCGGCAGCGCGACCGGGAAATGTCGGCGGAGTCGGCCTGGTTTCCTGAGCCGAGCTTGAACACCCCGGACCTCTACTGGCCCTGGTTCAGGGCCGAGGCGGTTCCCAGGCTGGAAGCCCGGGACTGGGAGGTGTCGATTGACTCAGAGGTTGGATTTCCTGTGTTCTCGACGGACCCGGCCCAGTGGGAGAGCTCTCTATCCGAGCAGCCGGGCGGATGGTTCGCCCTCTCGGTGGGGTTCGACCTTGACGGGGAGAGGCTGGATCTGCTTCCGATCCTCGCCAAATTGCTGGAAGACCGGACCCTCGACATGCTGGACGAGCTTTCCGGCCGCTCGCACCACTTGGTTTACCTTCCTGACGGGGGGGCGCTTCAAATCCCGGTAGAGCGGTTGAAGAGAATCCTCAGGCAGCTGGCGTCCCTGGTGGATCCCAATCGGCCCTTTCTGCATCCTGTGGATGCCGCCCATCTCGCTTCTGACTCGGAGCTTTCCCTGGTTCCGGACCGCAATCTCGACCGGGTGGTGAAACAGGTTGGGAAGCTGCAACGGCCCCTGAAGGAAGCTCCCCCTGCGGGAGTTCAAGCAACCTTGCGAGACTACCAGCTGGAGGGCTTCCATTGGATGCAGACCCTTGGCAGGTGCCAGTTGCATGGGATTCTGGCAGACGACATGGGTCTCGGGAAAACGCTGCAGACCCTTACCCATATTCTGACCGAGAAGGACTCGGGCCGGGCGGAAGGACGACCTGCGCTGGTGGTTGCTCCAACCTCGGTCGTTCCTAACTGGAAGGCGGAGGCCGCCAAGTTTGTCCCTTCACTCAGTGTGCTTGTCCTGCAGGGGCCTAAGCGCAGCCGGGACTTCCGGAACATCCCGCATGCGGATCTGGTGATCACTTCCTACGCCCTGCTCCAAAGAGATATAGGATCTCTGAGGGAGTCAGAATTCCACCTGGTCGTTCTTGATGAGGCCCAGAATATAAAGAACCCCGCAGCCAAGGTGACCAAGGCCGCCTGTGAGTTGGTTGCCGCTCAGAGGATCTGCCTCTCGGGAACGCCCATTGAGAACCACCTCGGGGAGCTCTGGTCCCTGATGCGCTTTCTCCTGCCCGGCTTCCTTGGAAGCCAGGAAGCCTTCCGGGCGAGGTTCCAGGCCCCCATTGAGAAGGACGGGGACGAGGACCGCAAGGAGGACCTCAAGGCCCGGGTGGCTCCCCTGATTCTGCGCCGGACGAAGGATGAGGTGGCTTCCGAGCTTCCTCCCAAGACACTCCTGGTTCATCCCGTGGAGTTGACTACCGGGCAAAAGGATCTTTACGAGACAGTTCGGGCCACGATGGACCGGCGGGTGCGGCAGGCCATCGCCGCCCAGGGGCTTGAGCAAAGCCGCATCGTCTTTCTTGATGCTCTCCTCAAGTTGAGGCAGATCTGCTGTGATCCCCGCCTTCTTGCCATGGAGGAGGCGCAGGAACTGTCCTCCGCCAAGCTGGATTATCTTGGTGATCTTCTAGGGACGCTTCTTGAGGAAAAGCGGCGGGTTCTTCTCTTTTCCCAGTTCACTACCATGCTGGAACTCATCGGGAAGAAGCTTGTGAGCCTGGGGATTCCCTATCTTGAGCTCACGGGATCCTCCCGGAACCGGGGCGAACTGGTTGACAGGTTTCAGGAGGGGAGCACCCCTCTTTTTCTTATCTCGCTGAAGGCCGGGGGGACCGGGCTCAATCTCACGGCCGCTGATACCGTGATTCATTACGATCCATGGTGGAATCCCGCTGCTGAAGCGCAGGCTACGGATCGCGCATATCGCATTGGCCAGACCAAGCCGGTCTTCGTGCACAAGCTGATCTGCACGGGAACAGTGGAGGAGCGGATCCAGAAACTGCAGGCCGACAAGTCGAAGCTGGCAGATGACCTTCTGGCCGGAACGAACAAGGTGACCGCTCCGGACGAAGATACCTTGCGGCAGCTACTGGCGCCGCTTTGAGAGAGGAGGTCCGCAGGCCGCTATTTCATCCAGAAGCGGGAAGTTTCCTGTAGCTTCTGTTCCGGATCCCGGAGTGAGAAACGCTGGAGGTCTCCAGTCCCGTCTTTCACGGCTTCCCAAGGTACGACCTGCACGCTGACACGGTCTCCCTTTTCCCAGCGCGCCATTCCGGTGGGGAGGTGATCCTGCACGGCATAGCCGAGCAGGATCACGGAACCGGTAACCCGGCCGGATCCACTGCGGATCTTTCCGAGGAGAACCTCCCGCACGGCCTGGCGGAAGGGGGCCTGCTTCAGCGGAGGCAGCTCGGCGACCCTGAGAATAGTTCCCTCGAGGGTCTGGGGCTCGGCTTGGACTGCGGGCCGGGGTGGCAGTTCAGGCAGGCCAAGGATCTTCCAGTTGCCAAAGGAGAGTTCACGCATGGCGAATTGCCAGACCACGACGGATTTGTTGGCCAGTCGCTCCGGGTAGCGAAGAAGTGCCTCCCGACTGGCGAAGGCCCCGTTGCTATTGAATGCGATGCGGTCGACGGGGGCGCTCATCTCCAGGCTTAGCATCTCGGCAAGTCCGGCCCCTTTGCCCCAGCCCATGTCTTCCTGAGAGTAGATGTTGGAAAAACTGTCTCCGAGGAGAAGGAATGGGGCTCCCGGGCGCGGCTTCCAGACTTCGTCATTCTGGCTGAGAACCATGGATGAGGAGAGGGACTCTTTCTTGGTCCTTCCCATCAAGCGAGTAAGGTTTCCGACGGATGACAGGGAGCGCTCGACCGTCTGGTAAGGCTCTCCAGGGGCTTGCACGGAAGTCTTTTCCGCGACAAAGCGGGCGACCTCGGACATCCCCTGAGGGGACCAGTGACTGTCTCCCTCGAGAAAAGGAGGGGTGCCCTGCCGGGACAATTTGTCGAGCAGCGGGACGAGATCGAGAACTTCGATCCCGTGGTCCGATCTCAGGATACGGAGGAATTCCCGGTAGCCCTCGTTTGCCATCGGAGGGGAGGGCTCATTTGCAAGAGAGGCCTTGGAGGGAACGGGAAGGAGAACCAGCCGGATTCCGGCCGACTTCAGTTGCTGGTCGAAGTTGATAATCGCGGGCAGGGGGTTCCAGCGCCGTGATGCAGGGCTGCGGGGTTTCTTGAGGAAGCTCTGCCCGGAGAGGTGATCGATGTCCGGACGGTAATAATAGTGGCCATGGCGGGTGACGACATCCGTAGTGTCGAGACCTGCGAAAGCCCGCAATCGCTGGCTGGAGGCATGTAGCATCTGCGCGCCGGGCTTGGCGAAGGCCCGGGTCAGGTCCTCTGTTTCCCGGGGCCTCTCGCCGCTGATAACAGAGATAAAGTGTATGATGGAAAAGAACCCGAGGGAGATCAGCACGGGGAGAGAAGGCATCTGGTCTCGGGGTGGAGAGGTATTCCGGGGCTGGTCGGTCATGATCGGTCAGAAGTAATAGTAGAGGAAGGGGGGCGCCTCCGCGGACCCCATGAAGACCAGGCAGATCCAGAAAAGAGCGGTCAGCAACACCCACTTGGCGCGGGTGGAGTTCTTCGAAAGGGGTTGCTCTTTCCAGATCACCAGGGCGGCAAGCAGGAGGAGGGCCAGATGCTCCCAGGTAACGATCAGCTCCCTTGTCCACCATGATGCTGCGCCGGGGTTCGTGGCTCCGGCGAGGGAGGCATAATAGTTCAGGGCCTCTGCCGGGGATTGGGCCCTGAAGATGACCCAGGCCAGGGTTACCAGGAGGAAGGTGAAGGCGGTCCGGAGAATGACCGGCAGGCCTCTGCCCGGAGCGACCCGCTCCCCAGCGAGGAGGAGCCCGTGCAGCAGGCCCCAGAGCAGGAACTGCCAGGCTGCTCCGTGCCAGATACCTAAGAGGATCATGATCAGGAGGAGGTTGGTCGCTGTGCGCCAGCGGCCGACCCGGCTTCCGCCGAGGGGGATATAGAGGTAATCCCGCGCCCACGATCCGAGGGTGATATGCCAGCGCCTCCAGAAATCACGGAGGGAGGTGGCGCGATAGGGAGAGCGGAAGTTCACCGGCAGGGTGAATCCGAACATCATTCCGAGGCCGATGGCCATTTCGCTGTAGCCGCTGAAATCGAAATAGATCTGGAAGGAATAGGCAAGGAGCCCGATCCATGCGCTGAGCATATCAGGTGCTGCCGCCCCGAAGGCCTGATCTGCGACCGCCCCGCAGGGGTCGGCGAGCAGTAATTTCTTTGCCAGGCCGATAATGAAGACCCCCATGCCATTTGCGAACTGGTGCCGGGATTCGGTTCGATTCCGGAGGTCCGGAGCCATTTGCCGGTAGCGGACTATGGGGCCCGCGATCAACTGGGGGAAAAAGGCCATGAACACGGCAAAGTCGACGAGCCGGGTGGCCGGCTTGGTTTCTCCCCGGTAAACATCGATCGAGTAGCTCAGGGCCTGCAGCGTGTAGAAGCTGATGCCGATGGGGATCGCTATGGCTCCAAGCCAGGAAAGGGTCTCGCTCCCGGGGATTCCCGCAAGCTCCCGGGTGGCGCAGGCGAGGAAACCGGAATACCTGAAGAAGGCCAGGGGTCCAAGGTTTGAAAGAATGGAACAAAGGAGGAGGAGCTGGCGTGTTCGCATCCCTGCGCGGGGCATGAACAAGGCAAGGGAGAAGGTGCACGTCGTGCAGAAGAGCAGGACAAGGATGCAGGAAGGGTTGCCCAACCCGTAGAAGAGATAGCTGCCCACGGCCAGCCAGCCATTGCGTGCGGGTCGGGGGAGGAGGTAATACACCGCCAGCATGACTGGCAGAAAACCGTAGACGAAGATGGGCGTAGTGAAGACCACGGGGAGAATGCTCGAGTCTACGGTGCCGGGAATGGATTCACGAAAGCGGAAGACATCATGGGCTCATCATGGGGTCCGGAGCCTGAGTTCCCGGGGGAGATCAGGGGGCGGGCTTTGGCCTTGCTGCACGATTGATCTCCATGCCCCGGGAGTCAATGCAGCGCTGCCTGTCATCTGAGGGGAGGAGGCTACCTTTTCCCCTGGTTAGCCCGGTGATGGGGGGAGTCCTTCGGAAGGACGGCAAGCGGGGCGGGATTCGGGGGGATGCCGCTGGCCAGCCGGGTTTTTACGGGCGCGAGTTTGGGGTCATCGATCAGGTTCTCATACTCGTGCGGATCATTTTGCAGGTCGTAGAGCTCTTCAAAGCCGTTACCGTAGCGGATGAAGCGGTAGCGTTCGTCGGCTACCCCATGGGAAGGAATCTTCTCGTGCCAGAACTGGAAGGAGCAGAGCGCGAGGCGCTCCCGCTTGGCGTCTGGATCTCTGAGCTGGGCGACCAGTGACAGGCCATCGCACTGTTCAGGGACGGGAAGGCCGGCGAGCTCGCAGAGAGTGGGGTAGACGTCGGTGAGGGTGGCGGGTTTCCTCGTTTTTGCCCCGTCCCGGCTTATCCCCGGGGCGTGAATGAAGAGGGGAACCCGGGAAGTCTGGTCCCACAGGGCGAACTTTTCCCAGTTGGCCTTTTCGCCGATGTGAAAGCCATGATCGCTCCAGAGGACGATGATGGTGTTGCCCTTCATGCCGGGCGTTGCATCAAGGGCGTCGAGGAGTCGTCCCAGCTGGTGATCGACGTAGGAGATGCTGGCAAGGTAGCCCTGCATGAGCTTCTCCCATTGTCGGTTCTCCACCACCCACTTGTGCCAGTGGGTCCGCCCGTGGTTGTGGGCATCGGCCAAGTCGTCTTCACGGTGGGGAGGGAGCTTGATGTCTTCAAGAGGGTATTTATCAAACCACGGTTTCGGGACTTCCCACGGGATGTGGGGCCGGAAGAGGCCCACGGCAAGGAAGAGGGGCTTCTTCCGTTGTTGCTTCATCTGTTCGATGGCCCAGTCCACGACCATGTGATCCCCGGTCTTTTCGTCGGGGACCTCGAGGGGGGCGGCCCCGAAGAGCTGTGAGTTGCCACCCAGCGGGCGACCCTTGGTGAGACCGGCCTGCTCGTCGGGGGTCAGCTTTGGCCTGGGCCAGTCGGGAGCGATGGGATTGTTGGGGTCCCCGCGGTATTCGTCCCAGGCTTCCGGGTCGTTCTGGGAGTCGTGTGGGGTCCACTGGAGGGTATGGAAAATCTTGCCTCCGCCTGCTGCGTGGTAGCCGTGATTGCGGAAGTGCTGGGAGAGGACGACCGCCTTCTCAAGAACCTTGGACTCATGGCGCCATCGTGGCCCCCGGGCTCCAAACATGTTGCGGTAGATCCCGGACCGGACGGGATGAACGCCCGTCATGATCGCTACTCTCGAGGCATGACAGACCGGAGCTGCACAGTGGGCGTTGGCGAAGTTGACTGAGCGTCTGGCAAGCCGCTCAAAGTGGGGAGTCTGCACTCCGGGATGATTATCGAGAGGGGAAATGTAGTCGTTCAGATCATCGATTGCGATGAAGAGCACATGAGGTTTTCCGTGGGCCGGGAGTCCTCCCAGAGACAGGAAAATGATGAGAGGCAGCAGAAAGCGCATGGCTGAAACGTCTGGGAGGAAGGCCACCGGGCTACTTCGCCTTCTTCGGGTCATATCTTGGGATGGGCCAGGGCTGGACCCCGACCCGATCGGCCCATGACTGCCAGGCGGAAACCATGGTTTTCAGTTTGTCCGGCATTTTTGTGGCGAGGTCATTGAGCTCGGTCCGGTCGGCCTCCATGTCGTAAAGCTCCCATCTGCGGGGCTGGCCCCCGCGATACATCGAAACGATTTTCCACTTGCCGTCGCGGAGGCCGAGGTTGCCATGATGCTCGAAGCCGAGGGGGGCCTTCCGGGTGATAGCTTTTCCGGACAGGGTCGGGACAAGGCTGATTCCCTCCATGGGCTGGATCTTATTGCCATCATATTGCTCAGGATAGGTTGCTCCCGCCACTTCCACGAAGGTGGGCATGAGGTCGATAAGGTGGGAGATATCGTGGACGATTCCGCCATTACGCGCGGGATTGATACCCCGGGGCCAGCTCACGATGAACGGGGTGCCAATTCCTCCTTCGTAGGGGTCGTGCTTGTAGCCACGGAAGGGAGTATTGGAGGCATTGGCCCAGCCCGGGCCGTAAGCGACAAAGGGGTCTTCTGCACCGGGCATGGTCTCCGGTCCGGTCCGGACAAACCTTCCATCGCGTGTCTGCATGGGGGGCCAGATCTTGGTTTGAAGCCCGTCCTTCCCCAGGGGCTTGAACTTGAAGCGCTCTTTCTGGTGGGAGTTATTGGCCCGCCCGAAACCCTCTGCGCAGCCGCCATTGTCCTGCAGGTAGATCACCAGGGTGTTGTCGAAGAGCTTCTGCTTCTTCAGCTCGTTGACAATCCTGCCGATCCCGCGGTCCATGATCTCGGTCATGGCAGCATAGACTTCCATGCACCGGATGTCCCAGGCCTTGTGCTTGAAGCCTTCCCAGTCGAGGCCCTTGGACATGGCCCATTTCTTGTCGACGACACCCATCTCAATGGCCTTCTTATAGCGGGCCTCTCGGATCGCAGGGTAGCCCTTGTCGTAGACGCCCTTGTACTTGGCGGTGTCGGCTTCCGGGGCATGCATGGGCCAGTGGGCACTGGTGTGGGAGACATAGAGGAAGAACGGCTTGTCCGCTACCTTGCTGTCTCCGCAGTGATCGGTGATGAAAGCGATCGCATTGTCGTTGATTGCGTCGGTATAGTAGAAGGATTCGGGTTGGTACCCGGGATCGTTCTCGGGAGTGATGTAGGTGTTGCCCCGGCAGAGGGTTGCGGGGTCGTAGAAACTGCCTGCTCCCGTGATTGTGCCGTAAAAGCGGTCGAAGCCGCGCTGCATGGGCCAGGCAGATTTATCCCCGTCAGGGCTCTTGTGCCGGGTCAGGTGCCACTTGCCCGACATGTAGCTCCGGTAACCAGCGCCCTTGAGGGCCTCGGCAAGGGTGACACAGCGCTTGTTGATGGAGCCCCGGTAGCCCGGCCAGCCCCGGTCGCCTTCCATCAGGCCCATGCCGGCCTGATGCGAGTAGAGTCCACTCATGAGGGCCGCCCGGGTCGGGCAGCAGCGGGAAGTATTGTAGAACTGGGTGTAACGCAGTCCGTTGCGGGCCAGCTGGTCCAGCACAGGTGTCCGGATCTCGCTGCCATAGCACCCGATGTCGGAGTAGCCCATGTCGTCAGCCATGATAAGGACGATATTGGGACGCTCTGAAGCCGTGCCGAGGGCCAGTAATCCGGAAGCGAGAAGAAGAAGGAGTGGTTTCATGAGGATGGTTCGGGTGAGGAGAGTGAGGTGGCGCCGGGTGCTTGCGATGCAAGCGACGGAGCAGATTAACTACAGGAAGACGACGCAGACGGGAGCAGGGACTTCAAGGCGGCTGGCAGCCGGGGAGAGAGCCCCGGTTTCCTGATTGATGGAAAAGACATGCAGGTCTCCACTGGACTGGTTGGCGGCAATGATCCACTTGCCGGAAGGGTCCAGGTTAAAGTTACGCGGGGTTTGCCCCCCGGTTTTCTCGATCTCGACAAGGCTCAGCTTTCCGGAACCCTGGTGAATGTGAAAGCAGGCGATGCTGTCGTGGCCACGATTGGATGCGTAGAGGAACCTGCCACCGGGGTGAATGAAGATTTCCGCGGTGGACCCCCGGGACCATCCGTCCGGGACCGTTGAGATAGTCTGAAGTTCCGTTAGTTCTCCGCTGGACGAGTTATAGCCAAAGGCAGTGATCGTACGAGTGATCTCGTTGAGAACATAGCCGAATTCCGCTTTCGGGTGAAAAGCGAAGTGGCGTGGCCCGGCCCCCGGATCGACCCCGGTGGCTCCCCGGCGTTCGCTGAGCCGCCCACCCTCTTCGAGCTCATAGCGGATGATCTGGTCCATCCCGAGGTCGGAGATGAAGACGAACCTGTTGGCCGGATCCAGGTTGACGGCGTGGGGATGAGGTTCTGCCTGGCGGGGCTTGAGTGCGCCTGACCCCTTGTGAAGGATCCTGTTGAGTGTTTTCCCGAGGGATCCATCGTCCCGGATTTCGATCGCGGCGACGGTTGATCCGGTATAGTTGGCGATAATGACCGCGTCCGCTCCGGGAGTAAGGGCGAGATGGCAGGGGTGGGCCCCATGAGAGCTGACGGTATTGAGTTTCTCCAGAACCCCGCCCTCCGCGTTGGTGATCCGGTAGGCGGTTACGGAGCCGGAGGAGGTGCCTTCATAGTCGTCGGTTTCGTTAACCGCGTAGAGGAATTTTCCGTTGGGATGCAGGGCAAGGAAGGAAGGGCTGGGGGTTTCGGCTGCAAGTCGGAATCCGGAGAGGGCTCCGGTTGCGTCATCAAAGCGGCAGGAATAGATACCCTTGCTCTCACCTCTGGTGTAGGTGCCCAGAAAGACCGTGCGTTTCATGGTTGCAGCAAAGAAAAGGTCCCGGGCTTCTGCAAGCGGGAAGCGAGTTGCGGAGAATTGGAGCGTTGTCCCTCGATCGTGGGAGCAGCCTTGCTGGTGGCTCCCGGGACCGCCCTTGCTTTCGGGGCTCCGGCATCAGTTGGGAGACTACTGTTCCACTTCTTCAATTTGGCGTGAAGATCCTTTACGACCTCGGGAAAATTGTCGGCGACGTTGAGAGTTTCGCCGGGGTCCTTGCCGAGATGATAGAGCTGTGGGTCACTGCCGTCGTAGTTGACCAGGAATTTCCAGCGGCCTTCGCGCACGGCGAGGTCCGGGTTGTCCTCCTGGAGGCCGTGTCCGAAGCCAGGGCGATCAGGGGGGCGCCGCCAGAAGATGGGAGCGGTTCGACTGCTGCGCTCCTTGCCAAGGATGGTGGCACTCAAGTCCTCCCCATCGAGTCCGGTTTCGCCGGGAAGATTCGTTTTACACACGGTGTAGAGCGAGCGGTTGACATCGAGGGCGCACAGGACGGAGCTGGTGTTGGCCTTGCCCAGGGAGGATTTCTCCATGAGCCCGGGGCCCCATACGATCAAGGGCGAGCGGATCCCACCTTCGTAGAGCCAGGTCTTGGCTCCACGAAGCGGATCGGATCTGCCTGCCCCGGTTTCGTGGCCGTTGTCCGAGGCCACGATGATGAGGGTGCTGGCGGCAAGTGCCTTATCATTGCGGATCCGGTCAAAAAGGGGGCCGAGCTGTTCGTCCATGGCATCCAGAACCCCGTAGTAGATGGACCTCTTTGTTCCGTCGCCCCATTTGTCGAGAGGGGGAAAGAAGGGAGAATGAACGTCATCTGGCCAGAGGTTGACGAAGAAGGGCTTCTTGTCGTCCCGGGCTTGGTCGATAAACTCGAGGGCTGCGTCGACAAAGCCCTTGGTGATGTGGGAGCGCTGCATCCAGATGACCCCTTCCCCGAGGCGGGTGGCATTCTGCCAGATGCGGCCCGGGGTCTCCGGGTTCTGGCCTGGCTTGAGGGTGAGAGGAAGGAGCTTTGGCCCCATGCCTTCGAAGTTGGTGAGGCTGCGATCGAAACCGTAATCGGAGATTGGGGGGGCATCATCGACGTCCCGTTGTCCCCCCATGTGCCATTTCCCGAAATGCCCGGTGGCGTATCCGTTCTTCTGCAGCTCCCTGGCAAGGACCGGAGCTGCTGGGTCGAGCCACTGGGCCATTCCCCGCCTGATGTTGGACCGACGGTTGTTCAGGTAGGAAGTTATGCGCCAGCGCTGTGGATACTGGCCGGTGGTCAGGGCTACGCGGGAGGGAGAGCAGATCGGTGAATTGACGTAGAAGTTGGTGAACTTGATTCCTTCTGCGGCGAGCCGGTCAATGTTCTCGGTCTTTACGTGGCTGCCCTCAAAGCAGGAAAGATCGGTCCATCCCATGTCATCGATGAAAACCGTGATGATATTGGGACGCTCTGCAGCAGAGGCGAAGAGCGGGAGGAAGGAGGCAATTAAGAGGAGAAAGCGTGTCATGGTCTGGTTGATCCCTTGTCTCCCTTGGCCTTGGCTGCCTCCTTGAGGAGGAAATCCAGAGCGGGCCCGGCCTCGGGGTTGTTCAGCTGGTTCTTTTGCTCGAAGGGGTCAGTTTCGAGGTTGTAAAGTTCCGTGGGGTGAAGTTTGCCCTCGAGGGCGAATCGGTGGTCCAGGAAGAGCTTCCATTTGCCCTTGAGCGGGGAGGCGTTGGAGCGGACCGCCACCACGGCCCTTTTTTCTGAGTTTTTCCTCGAGGCCTCGTTGTGGTCATTCGGAAAGATCGGAGGGCGTGGGGGGCAGGCTTCCCCGCGCAGGGCGGCTAACTGAGAAATACTGTCTTCCGCTCCGATCCTGCCCTTTGACAGATCAGGTAGCGGTTTGCTGAGAATCTGGGCAAAGGTTGCGAAAAGGTCATTCAGTGCCAGGAGTCGGGTGGAGGTGCGTCCAGGGGTTTTGGGGCGGCCGTCGCCCAGTTTCCCGGCAGGCCAGGAGGCAAAGAAGGGAATACGGTGACCACCTTCGTAGGTGGAACCCTTGTTGCTGCGGAGAGGGCCGGTCGCGGTTTTCGACCTGCTTTCCGCACCGTTGTCACTGGCAAAGATGAACAGGGTGTTGTCGAGGAGCTTGTGCCCGGGCCTCCGGGGGTCGGCGGTGCGCTGGAGATAATCAAGGAGGAGCCCGACCTGGACATCGTTCTCGTGGATGAAGTCCAGCCGGGTGCTTCCCGTGGGCCTGCCGTCCACGTGACGACTTGTTCCCGCCACCTTGTTCCCGGCAATGGACTTGCAGGGGGTGTGCGGGGTGTGATTGGCGGGACTGGCGAAGTAGAGAAAGAAGGGTTTGCGCGCCGCAGTGGCACCGCGAAGAAACTCAAAGGCCCTGGCGTGGAGAACGGGGCCGATTTCGTTGAGGACATAGGAGCCGTCAAGCTGTTTGCCCTTGCCGGTAGCTCCCACGACCCGGCGGTTATGAATCCAGCCGGGGCCCCGACGCTGTCCGGGGGCATTGGAATTTGTCCCACCGGGGCCTGAGGTGGGGTGGCTTCTGGAAATTCCGTAGAAGTAATCAAAGCCGTGATCGGTGGGCCCATCGGCGAGGGGCTGGGTGAGGTCAGCGTCGTCCCAGCCTTTCGCAGGGGATCCGTCGGTTTGCCGATACTGGAGCCCCAGGTGCCATTTGCCGACCATTCCGGTCCGGTAGCCATTGTCGCGGAGAAAGGTGGCGATGGTAGGGCGGGACTTCTCGATCAGGGGGTCACATTGGACCCCGAAGAGGACCCAGTATTTAAGGGAGGTGCGCCAGCAATAGCGCCCGGTCAGCAGGGCATAACGTGAGGTGCTGCAGCGGCTGTGGGGGGAGTGGGCATCCATGAACCGTATGCCCATGTTCGCAATACGCTCCATGTTCGGGGTATGCAGCTGGCGGTCGTCCTTGTTGCCGCTCCAGTCATGATAGACCGAGGTATCTCCCATCCCCATGTCATCGGCGAGAAAGATGATGATATTCGGACTGACGGCAGAGGCCGGGATGCCGGTTAGAAGGAAGGAGCCGACGAGGGCTGGCAGGAGAAAGCGCAGCATGGGTGGAAAATGGTGGGGGGAGGGAATGGGACTTGCAAGTCGGGAGGCAGCGGGTCGTATGGGTGCTGGCAGGAATGAGGACAATAGCAATTGGTGATATTCACGGGTGCCGTGCTTCTCTTGAGGCCCTGGTGGAATACGCGGGTATTTCTGAAGAAGACACACTGGTGACTCTGGGGGACTACGTCGATCGTGGGCCTGATTCCAAGGGAGTAATCGATTTTCTCCTTCGGTTGCGGGAGCGGAGCAACGTGGTCAGCCTGATGGGGAACCACGAAATCCTGATGATGGAGGCGAGGGACTCCTTGAAGGCCATGGAGCGCTGGATGGGGGGAGGGGTCGGCGGGAGGGAGACCCTGCAGTCCTACGGAGGAAAGGACCTAGGGTTGGTTCCGGAGGCCCATTGGGAGTTCATCGAGGGAGCCCTCCCATTCCATGAAACAGACACCCACTTTTTTGTCCATGCCAATGCCGCCTCCAACGTGGCGCTGGAAGACCAGGACCCGTTCATGCTCTTCTGGGAAAAGTTCCGAAGGGTCCCTCCTCACCGCAATGGCAAGGTCATGGTGTGCGGGCACACCGCCCAGAAGGGCGGAGACCCCGCGAACCTCGGCCATGCGGTCTGTATCGATACCTGGGCCTTCGGGGGTCAATGGCTGACGGCCTTGGATGCGGGTAGCGGAAATTACTGGCAATGCAACGAAGAGGGCATGCGTCGCACCAGCCATATTTCGGCACACCTTGCCGGGTGAGATGGAGGTTTATTTTCTGCGCCGCCGCTTGGTGAATTTCACCTTTCCTGGGTCAAACCGGGCGGGGTCGTATCCATCATCCAGCCACATGAGATCCCCGTTGAGTGCGGCCATGTAACCAAAGGCACCCCCGCAGTCTTCCGGGGGGCAGGCGCGTTCGCCCTCAAGAAGGATGGGCAGATCTCCCTCGCCCTCTTCCGTTCTTCCCTCGATTGCAATTTCATGGATCCACTCATCCTTGAAGTCATAGCGGTATAGCAAGCGGATCGGAAAGTGCCGCCGGCCCACGAAGTCCTTCAGAGTAACGGTGCTCTCTTCCTGGAAATTGTCACCCTTCTCAACTTCCTCGTGATCGGGTCCGATGACGTCCAGAAGGCGTTTGCCCTTACCGTGGCGGAATTCGTGCCAGTGCCTGTCTTCCCAGCCCATGGAGTGTTGCACCGCGTCGTGGAGCTGTTTGAAGGTGGCGGTAGCTGGAATGGAAAATCGCCGCCAGATTTCCGGCTCTATCTGGTAGAGGAAGACTTTGACGAGGAAGCGAGGGGTTTTGCTCATGGAATGGTCATGCGCCCTTAGCAAGAGCTGATCCCGGCTGCAAGTGGAGGAATGTTATTTCCTCAAGGTTACCGCTTCGTCTGCCCGGGCCGGGTTTTCTTGTTATACGGGGGCTTGTCGAAGGTGTCACCTTGGAGGCGGGGGTCTTCGTTCTTGCGGAGTTCGTCCATGAGGAGACCCCGCAGGGCATTACGGATGGCGTCATAGGCCTTGTTATTTGCGAGGTTGTTGATCTGGTGAGGGTCGCTGTTGAGGTCGTAGAACTCCTCGCGCGGACGGAGGCCGAAGCCGAGTTCCCATTGGCGCCTGTACTTCGGATCATCCCGGTGCTTTATCATCCAGGCCTTGGTCGGGCCGGCATCCACGTCTCCGAAAGCGAGACGGGTGCTGTTTTCCAGCTGCTGGTAGGTTGGAGGTTCAGGGTCGTTCAGCTTCAAGGGGTCGCCCATCGGCGCACGATCGGGAGCAAAATTCACGACCATGAGGTAATCCTCGGTTCGCAGGGCCCGGGTTGGGTAGGGAAGTCCCCCACGGGCAGTATTTACGTGGGTCTCCCGACCGATCAGGGCCCAACCCCGGAGTTTTGCATGATCTCCCTCGGAGAGCGCTGGAAGAAGGTTCTGCCCGTTGGTGCCCTCTTCCGGCTTCAAGCCTGCGGCAGCAAGGAAGGTGGGCGCCAGGTCAATGAGGGAAATCGGCTTGGTAATGACCTGCCCCGGCTTGATGTGGCCCGGCCAGCGGGCGGCGAAGAGGACCCGGGAGCCGAAGTCATAGCAATTGGTTTTGCCGCGGGGGAATCCCGGAGCTCCGTGATCTCCGGAAATGACAAGGAGGGTGTTGTCCAGTTCCCCGATCTTCTTCAGTTCATCGATGATTTCCCGACAACTTCGGTCAAAGGCCATGCCCTCTCCGAGATAGTCCGCCAGGTCTTCACGCACTTCATGCACGTTGGGGAGAAAGGGAGGTAAGACCTTGGTCAGGGAATCAGGGTCGAGGCCCCAGAGCCTCTTGCCGGACCCCTTGGTCCATTTGCGGTGTGGATTGGTGGGGTGAAACGAATAGTAAAAAGGTTGTCCGGGTTTCCGTTTCGAAAGAAAGGAACGAAAATTTTTGCGGCATTCGTCATAGAGCTTCTGCTTGGCACTTTTGACGGAGGCCTCGTCAGCGTTCTCCTCCAGCGTCCGGCTGACATTTTGCGAGAACTGGTTAACCTTTGCCCCGGCCGCTCGGAAGTTGCCCTGTTTCCCGCCCATGCGGTCCTCCGCGATATGCATCTTGTGAGACCAGCCGATGTGGTAGCCGGCTGCCTTCTGCAGAAGCACGGCAAACCCCTGGACCTCGTTCCACGGGTCCTTGGAGCGATCGCCGTGCCAGGGGGTGTGGAGCTGGGAATGGGACCCATTGCGGAAAAAGTGACGCCCTGAGATCAGGGCCGCCCGCGAGGGAGAGCAGGACGGGGCCGAGACGAAAACATTCCATCCGAGGGCCCCATCCTTGGCGATACGGTCGAAAACGGGCGTGGAAACGATGTCGTTGACGGAGGGGATTTCCGGATGGGAGTAGGCAGAAGCGTATCTTCCCAGGTCGTCAGCGAAGAGAAGGACGATATTGGGTCTCTTTTTACCATCCTGGGCCAGGATAGGGAGGCAGGTGCAGAGTAGCAGGAGTGACAAGAGCAATCTCATGGGCGGCTCTATCGGAAAAGGTAATGGGGTGAAAGGCAAGCCTGCATGCCCGGGGCGCCTTGTGAGTGAGCTGGTCGTCCGAGGGGGTTGCCATTGAGAAAGGATACGGGTAAACCGCATCTATGATACGATTCACCCTCCTCGTAATCCTGGCCCCCTTCTGCACCCTCGTGGCGGCTGAACCGGATCGCCCCAATATCCTCTGGATCACGAGTGAAGACAACAGCCCATATCTGGGATGCTATGGGGACCTGCAGGCGCGGACGCCAAATCTTGACCGGCTTGCAGGGCAGGGGGTGAGATATCTTAATGCCTTTTCCTCGGCGCCAGTTTGTTCGGCTGCGCGCTCGACCCTGATTACGGGGATGAATGCCTCGACCCTTGGCATCCACAATCACCGCAGCAGCGTGCCCGTGCCCGGGTCGGTGGTCTACTACCCACAGCTCTTCCGGGACGCCGGCTACTATTGCACCAACAACTCCAAGACGGACTACAACATGTCGATCAACGGGAAGCGGGCGAGTTGGAAGGCGGTGGGCTGGCACGAGAGCAGTGGTAAGGCCCACTACAGGAATCGCAGCAAAGGTCAGCCCTTCTTTGCGGTGTTTAATACCACGCTTTCCCATGAGGGTCAGACCACGGACAGCGCTTACCGCGGGCGCAGGAAGGAGAATCCATCCCGGCGTATTGTGCCGCCTGGCAAGGTCGTGCTGCCCCCCTACCACCCCGATACCCCGGTTATCCGGGAAAACTGGTCGCGCTACTTCGATAATCTCTTCCTCATGGATAAATGGGTAGGTGACAAATTGCGCGAACTTGAAGAACTGGGTGAGGCGGACAATACCATTGTATTCTACTATGCGGATCATGGTGGGGCGCTCCCGCGGGGGAAGCGCAATATCCATGACTCAGGGACGCGGGTTCCGCTCATTATTCGCTTCCCGGAGAAGTGGAAGCATCTTGCGGCTGGGAAGCCGGGGGAGACCACCGATCGGTTGGTGGCTTTTGTGGACTTTGCGGCCACCGCGGCGAATATCTGCGGGCTTGAGATTCCCGCAATCTGGGAAGGCCGGCCGTTTCTTGGTCCCGGAGCGAAGGAACGTGAATTCGTCTATCTCTTCCGCGGGCGGATGGATGAGCGTTATGACACGGTGCGTGCAATCCGCACCAAGAAGCATCTTTACGTGCACAATTTCTCGCCACACCGTCCCGTGGGCCAGGCGTATACTTATCCCTTCCGGGTTCTTGCCAGCATGGGCTCATGGTATGAGGCCTTCAAGGCGGGGAAGTGCAACGCCTTGCAGGCGCGCTACTGGAAACGGAAGCAGTCCGAGGAGCTCTACGAGATCGCCAAGGACCCGTTTCAGATCAGGAACCTGGCCGGGGAAAAGGAGCATCGCGACCTGCTGAGCACCTTGCGGACGAAGCTGGGGAACGAGATGTTGAGGACGCGGGACACGGGGTTGATCCCGGAGGGGATGTATTCCCGCTTTTCCGGGTCCGGGACCATTCATCAATTTGCACAGAGCAAGGATTATCCGGCCAATGAGGTCCTTGCCGCGGCCATCAATGCCGCTGGGAGGNGATNTGGGNGAGGGATNCTCCTTNNTCANGAGAGGNGNAGCGGCATGAGTCACCCCTGNTNCGNTACTGGGCNGCNACNGGAGCCCTGNTNCTTGGNAAGGNGGCAGCTNCGCTGAAGGNNGNNNTGGTGANGCTGCTCNAGGATCCGGTTNTNGATGTGCGGGTGGTAGCNGCGGAGGCNNTGGGNCANCTCGGGGAGNGNNCGANGAGCCTCCCNGNNCTCGTCGAGGTGGTAANNGANGGNAANGTCTANGAGTCGCTNGCNGCNGCCAATGCNCTGGAGNCNCTNGGNCGGGACGGGGCNGTNNCNATGGACAGNATCANNGCNNNNATGCCGNAGAAGGTNCGCGCGGAGGGAGCCCGGGTNGTGGAAGCGATTGAGANGATNAGGTGACCGTCGAGNNTGCCGGNANNNATGGNGCCCTNGGNGGAATGNTNTCCNGCTTATTTCTTCNGCCGGCNCANGTCCTGNAGGCGCANCCCGTTGGNGGCNACCAGTTCNTCGCAGCGCTTNCGTAACNTNGTCAGGGCGANGGACTGNNCTTNGTCNNGGNNGGGNAGNGCNGCCANATTAACCANTTGCTGGGGATCANTNCTGAGGTCGTGNACAAACTCGAAAGGAGNTNTGTCCGGGCCGTCGACGAAGTAGCGGGCNTAGAGCCANTCCNNATCNCGCACNCCCTCCCAGCGCGGGATGGTCCGCGGAACNGCGATGAATTCGCAGAGGAAGTCGCGCCGCCAGTCCTTCGGGGTTTCGCCCCGGAGGATGGGGAGAAGGCTTCGGCCGGTATGGCTTGCAGGTGAAGGAAGGCCGGCGAGCTCAAGGATGGTGGAACCGAGGTCGCTGTTAAGGGCCATTTCCTTCTGAACGACTCCCCGGCGCTCTCTGGGAGCACGGGGGTCGAACACGATGAGTGGGATGCGCAGGGACTGGTCATAGTGGGTCCACTTGCCCGCAAATCCACGGTCGCCGAGGTAGAAGCCATTGTCTGCCGAGTAGATGATGATCGTGTTTTCTGCGAGGCCCTGCTTCCTGAGTTGGGCGACGAGGCGTCCCATCACATGATCAATTCCACTCAGCATCCGGAAGTAGGCTCGCATGTTAGTCTGGTATTTCTCCGGAGTATCCCAGCGCCAGAAGAAGCGCTGCCGGTTGAGTGACTTCTTCAGAAAGTCTGGTTGTGACTCGTAGATGGCGGCGTCATTCAGGGCCGGGAGGGGCATCTCCTGGTCGTTGTAGGCTCCATCCATCACTCTCGGCCAGGGGAAGTGCCCGATTCCCGGTCGCTTGTCGCCGTCCTCGGCGTGGGTTGCATTGAAGGAGATCTGCAGGCAGAAGGGCTGATCGCTCTTTTGCGCCCGGAGGAACTCGATCCCCCAGTCGCCGAGGATCTGGGTGGTGTGGCGGAGGCTGCCGTCGGCCTGTTTTTTGAAGTAGGGGTTGCGGCCTAACCGGCGGCGTATGTCCCACATGGCGACGGCGCTTTCCTTGGCTATCGCGACGTGCTCCTTGCCCAGGTGGGCCGTGCGGTAGCCAGAGGCCTTGAGCAGGGCAAAGTAACTGGTCTCGCAGAGATCAGGGTTGAGCGGCCCCGGCGAGGCTCGGTAGAGATGGCGACGCTCGTAGCAGCCGGTGAAGAGACAGGCCCGGCTGGCCCAGCAGGTGGAGGTTGTGACGAATGCATTTTCAAAGCGCACCCCCTGCGCGGCGAGGCGGTCAAGGTGAGGGGTCTTGACAACGGGATGACCAGCGCAGCCGAGGGTGTGATTGCGCTGGTCGTCAGCAAACAGAAAGAGAATGTTGGGCTTGCCGGGGCAGGGATGAGAAAGGAGGAGGCACAGGAGAAGAAAGTTGAGACGCTGCATGGAGGTTTAGGGTGCTTTAAGGCCGGGGGAGCGAAAAGCCGAAATCCTTCAGGGAGCCTCGCGGGGAGGGGAAAATGAACTGAGCGCCGCGGAGTGGCGGTAGGTCCCTGGCCGAGGCCTTAGTCTGCCTTCTGCCCGGGCCGCTTGCGTTTCCGGGCTGTCCCGCCCTTCGCAGGATCGGCGTTTGTTTTCGGAAGCCACTTGGCGAGTTCCTCTTTCAGCGGGGCCAACTCTTTTTTTGCCGCAAGATTGGTCCACTCGTTGGGATCTTCCCGTAGATCGTAAAGCTCCTCCGATCCTTCGTGATAGCGGATGTAGCGATAACGCTCCGTTCTAACTGCGTGGTTGTTTTTACCATGAGTCGTAAGGGCTGGCCGTTGCCAAGTAGCATTCGGATTCTTGAGAAGCGGGATAAGACTTGCTCCTTCGAGGGCTTTCCGCCCGGGGAGTCCGCAGAGATCGAGAAGGGTTGGATAGATACTGAGAAGTTCCGCAGGGCGATTGCACCGCGTTCCCTTGGTCATGGTGGGAGCGGAGATGATAAAGGGCACTCGGGTCGCGCGCTCCCAGAGTGATTGCTTGGCCCATCGCTCCTTCTCGCCAAGAAAGAATCCATGATCCGAGTAGAGGACNACAATGGTGTTTTCGGCGTGGGGACTCTTGTCGAGGGCGTCGATCAGGCGGCCTACCTGCTCATCTGTCCACCGCACGCAGGCCAGATAGGATTGCACGGCTTTCTTCCAGTTGCCGCTTTTCAGGAACCAATCATGCGCTGGCGCAGCAGGGGCCCGGGTCAACTCGTTGACAATTTCCGGCAGGTCGTCCCGGTCTCCGGCGTTTACGGGGGGGAGATTGATCTCTGATTCCGGAATCTCGTTGAAGACCCGGGCAGGAGAGTAGAACGGGACGTGAGGCCGATAGAACCCTATTGCGAGGAAAAAGGGTCTCTTCTGACGGACGGAAATCTGCTCGATTGCCCAGGTAGCGTCGGCGTGGTCCTGGAGCAATTCCTCCTTGTAAGCCTGAGGTCCGAAGTCCCAGAGTCCGCTGAGTTCCGGAACAAGCCTGGCATCCTGCTTAATACGCTGTCCCGGGCGTGGGCCCACCACGTCGAAGTCACCTGGCGGAAGGCCCGAGCCATGGTAGATCTTGCCAGTTGTAAGGGTGAGGTATCCGTTAGTCGCGAAATGCCGGGCCATGGTCACATGATTCTTCAGGGCTGGCACGGTCCAGGGCCGAGGAGCATTCATGTAGACGCCCGAAGTGGAAGGGCGCAACCCATACATGACGCTGGTACGGGAGGGGTTGCAGATGGGGGCCTGACAGTGGGCGTTAGTGAAGAGGACTCCCCGGTCGGCCAGTCGATCAATGTGGGGCGTCCGGGCATCGGGATGCCCCCCCAGACAGCCAACCCAGTCATTGAGGTCATCGATGGCGATGAGGAGGACATTTGGTTTCCCGGGTGGCCTGGCATTCTCGCCCGTTGCAACAAGCTGAAATAAAAGCCCGGCTAACAGACCTGCGGCTGTAATACGAATCTTCATGAGTCTTCCGGAAAATCGTTTCTGAAACAGATCGAAGCAGTCCTGCATCACTAGAAAGGAAGGGGAGCGTGTAAAATCAGGGGGTCCTCTCCGGTCCCGGCCACCAGGCGGCTAGCCGGGCAGTGAGTTCCCTGACCTTATCCGCGTTTTTGGAGGCAAGGTCGGTTTCTTCCGCAGGATCCCTGCTCAGGTTGTAGAGCTCGGCAGACTTGCCAGGGGCCGGCCCGCCGTGGTGTAGAAGCAACTTCCAATCACCCGTTACGACATAGCGGGTCTGGACACTGAGGGTGGGCTGCGCAACGTCGAAGATATCATGATCGTAGGAGGCTCCAAAGACGGCATTGCGTTTGGCGAGGGCCTCGCGGTCCCGCAGGTCGATTCCCTTCATCGAGGAGGGCACGGGCAGGCCACAGGCTTTCAGGATGGTAGGGGCCAAGTCGATCGAGCTGACGAGGGTCTGCTCGTCGAACTTCTGGGGGATCTTGCCCGGCCAGCGCACCATGATCGGGGTTCGAATTCCTCCTTCATTGGGGGATCGCTTGGACCGGGGAGCGTAGCGGCCACTGTTGGCGCTTTGAATCCATCCGTTGTCGGTGACGTAGAGGACGATGGTGTTGTTGCGCAGGCCCTCCTTGTCGAGGTGAGCGAGTAATTCTCCGCAGGTCTCGTCGAACCATTCGCACATTGCCCAGTAGCGGGCAATGAAACGGGAGGCCGACTTTGTGCGATATTTATCAAAGAGGCGTGCCGGGGGGTTGTGGGGGGTATGGGGAAGGAAAGGGGCGTGCCAGATGAAGAAGGGTTTCTTCTTTTCCCCGGCCTCGGCAATGAAGTCCGTGATGGGTTTGATGCCCTTCCGGCTGATCTGAAGCCCTGCGTCACCATGGCGTCCGCCCCGCTTGGGGTCTCCGTGGGTCATTGCATGGGTAAAGCCCCCTCCTTTCTTTGGGTCTCCCTCCCACCACTTTCCGGTCTGCAGGCTGAGGTAGCCTGCCCTGCCCAGAAGATGAGCCAGACCGGGTTCATCATCAATCCGGTCCATGATAGTGTCGTAGAGTGAAGCGAGCTCAGGATTTGTCCGTCCTGCTTTCGTTCCTTTTGGGGTACGGGGATCATTGCCGGTGATTCCGTGTTTGTGGGCGTGCCTTCCACTGAAGATGGAAGCCAGGGAGGGTCGGCAAAGCGGCGCGGCGACATACCCCCGGGTGTAGGTCAGGGACTCCCCGGCCAACTTGTCCAGATGGGGGGTCTTTATGTGGGGGTGGCCGAGGAAGGAATAGTCGCCCCAAGCCTGATCATCCGAGATGATGAGGAGGATGTTTGGCCTGCTGATATCATCTGCGCAGGCGGGATTGGCAGTGGCGGCAAGGCCGCAGGCAATGGTCAGGAAGAGCAGAAGTCTGGACATGGCAGGGGGAGGACGGTGCGGGAATCCCCGGGGGATGGCAACCCCGGGAGCCTTATCGGTGAACATTTCCTTTATTCGAGCCGTCTGACTCTTACCCTTTTGTCGTGATTCCCAGCAAAGCCGTCGTTACTGCCGCCAGTCCGACCGAGTACCACCTGCCTCTCCAGACGCTGGTTGACTCGGAAGGGGTGGCCAAGACGGCGTTGGCGATAATCCTGGATGACCTCTTCGCCTCGGGGATTGAGTCCGCGGCGGTCATTATCCACCCGGGAACCCGGGAGGCCTTCCTGCATGCTGCGGGGCAGCACGCTGAGCGACTCACCCTTCTTGAGCAGGGTGCTCCCCGTGGTTATGGCCACGCGGTATGGAGTGCCCACGAATTCACCGGAGACGATTCCTTCGTGCTCTTGGTAGGGGATCACCTCTACCTTAGTCATGAAGGAGCATCCTGTGTGCGCCAGATGCTGGAGGTTGCAGCAACTCATGATGGCTGTATCTCAGCAGTGAACCCGACGCATGAGAGCCAGCTTCGATATTACGGTGCGGTTGCGGCAACGCGAGTACCGTCTTCGCCCTCGCTCTTCCTGGTACACGATGTTGTGGAAAAGCCCACGCCGACCCTTGCTGAACAGGAGCTGATCGTGCCCGGTCTGCGGGCGGGTAACTACCTGTGCTTTTTCGGGATGCACTGCCTGACTGCGGGGGTGATGGAGCACCTTGGGGAGGAGGTCTCGCGGCTGGGGGAAGGTGAGCTTCTAGAACTCACGCCGACCCTTGCCTTCATGGCCAGGTCGGAGAAATACCTCGCGGCGGAACTTGCGGGACAGCGTTTCAACATAGGAGAACGTTACGGCCTCCTCCGGGCGCAGTTGTCGCTGGCGCTGGCTGGTCCTCACCGTGACGAGGTGCTTACCGACATCATCGAGATTACTGCTCATTCCCGGCCCGGATGTCAAAGCTCCTGAATATCATTACGAACTCAGATCCGGAGGTGCGTGATACTGCACTGGCGGGGGCCTGCAGCGAGCTTACACTTCCTGAGCTCCTGGAAGAATGCATCGTCCTTGACCAGTTCCGCCGAGAGGCGGGGAACCTTTATGAGCGGGTTCGTGCCCTCTTCTTCCTATCGGCTATTCATCGCTTTCATCTGCCCCCGAAGCTGGATTCCGGGCAGGTCGGGCTGATTCCGTTTGAGGGACAGGAGCATTTGCTTCGCCGTAGATTTGCCGAGGCGATAGATGTATTCCACCTTGCGGTGGCCGAACAGGGTGCCAGCGAATCCCTGTCTTCCGCCCTTGCCCAGAGCTATCACGAGCTTGCCTTTCAGGCTCTCGCTCTTCAGGTCCGGCGGTCGGTGCGGACGGTGCGCGGGAACCAGTGGATGTTTCGCATGGGGCACCCTGCCGACCACCCGCTTTCATTTGTAGAAGAATTGGTGGGCCCGGCACCCGGGGGCCTCCGCCGGGTGCTGCGTGAACGCACCCCGGTGCGCATGGATCTCTCACATGCGGGGTGGTCGGACATCTTTTTCCTGGGAATGGACCATCCTGAGGGAGCGCGCGTTCTCAATGTCTCGGTTGATCTCGGGGACGCTGGTCTCGACCATGGGACACGCCCTCCGATTGAGGCCCATGTCCGGGTCATTGATGACCCTGTGATCGCCCTGACCTCCGTCGACCTGATGGCTACCGCGCGGATAGGAACAGTGGGTGAGATCTTTGACTTTGGTAAAGATGCCCTCGGCTTGCTCAAGGCGGCGGTTATCGCATCCGGAGTGGTTCCTCCGGGTATCGAAGGCTCCGGGCAGCGCCTGGAAAATCTCCTTGAGAGAATGGTGGGGCCCGGGAAGGGGATTGAGATCGTTTCATGGGTCCACGGCATCTCGAAGGGGTCGCGGCTGGCGGTTTCAACTAATCTACTTGCGGCCCTGATTGCCGTGCTCATGCGGGCGACCGGGCAGACGGCGGCCCTTACCGGAACCCTGCGGGAGAATGAAAGGCGTCTCGTCCTTGCGAGGGCGATTCTCGGGGAATGGCTTGGGGGCTCGGGGGGAGGCTGGCAGGATTCGGGGGGCGTATGGCCCGGGATCAAGCTGATTTCAGGGGTGCCAGCCGGGGAAGGAGACCCGGAGTTCGGTGTTTCGCGTGGGCGTCTGCTCCCTGAGCATCATGTTTTCGGGAAAGGCGAGATTCCAGAGTCATCGCGTGAGGCCCTGCAGGACTCACTGGTGCTTGTTCATGGGGGCATGACCCAGAACGTGGGCCCAATACTTGAGATGGTGACCGAGAAATATCTTCTCCGTTCGGCAGAGGAGTGGAAGGGACGGAAGGAGGCGCTCGTTCTGCTGGAAGAATTGGTGGAATGCCTGAAACGGGGAGATATGAAGGCCCTTGGCCAGGCCACCACCAGAAACTTCAGGGGGCCGATCCAAAGGATCATCCCATGGGCCACGAATCTCTTCACCGAGACGCTGATCGCGCGGGCCGAGGAGGAGTTTGGAGAGGATTTCTGGGGGTTCTGGATGCTTGGGGGAATGTCTGGAGGAGGGATGGGCTTCATTTTTGCTCCCGCCCGGAAGCCCGAGGCCCAGAAGGCGATGCTCCGAATCATGGAGGAGGCCAAGGATCACATGCAGGCGGCGCTGCCTTTTGGCATGAGTCCCGTAGTTTACAATTTTTCCATTAACGATAGTGGGACCCGCGCAGATCTGCTGGATGGGGAGATGGAGCTCCCGGCGGCTTATTTCCATTTACAGGAAAAGCTCGTGGAAGGAGGAAGGAGTGCGAGTGAGGCCAGGAGTGACCAAGGTGCGTTGCAACTTCTTCTTGAGGAAAACGGATTCGACAGGGCGGCTCATGAGGCAGTGCGGGCAGATATTCTTGCCGGGCGGGTAGGGTTAGAGAGTAACCGCCTTTCCCCCGAGGCCCGGATTGAGGATGTGTCCCCGGGGGATGTTCTGGGGAAGGCCCTGCAAAGTGAGGCTGCCCGGGCGGAGTTTTCCCGGCTGGGGGAGCAGGCCCTTGTGGCGGGAGAGGTGGCGGTGGTTACCCTTGCGGCAGGTGCCGCGTCCCGATGGACGGGAGGGGCGGGAACCTGCAAGGCCCTCAACCCGTTTGCTCCACTCGACGGACGTTACCGGACTTTTCTCGAGGTGCATCTTGCCAAGTCCCGCAAGACTGCCCGGGAGCACGGTTGCGAGCTGCCCCACATTGTTACCACGTCCTATCTGACGCATGGCCCCACCAGCGAGTTCCTTGAAGCTGTCGCAAGCTATGGTTATGAAGGCCCCCTTCTTCTCTCCCCCGGCCGTGCGGTGGGCCTTCGGATGGTTCCCACCGAACGAGACCTTCAATTCGCATGGGAGGAGACGCCCCAGCAACAGCTGGACGTGCAGCAGCAGAAGCTTCGTGATTCGTCACGTGCCGCTCTGCTTGAATGGGCCCGGGCATGTGGGGAGGCGAGCGATTATACCGATAACCTGCCCGGGCAATGCCTTCATCCCATGGGGCATTTTTATGAGATTCCAAACCTGATCCTGAACGGCACCCTGAGCCGGCTCCTGCAGGAGCGCCCGCAGCTGAAGACCTTGCTGGTTCACAACGTAGACACCCTGGGAGCTTCTGTTGATCCTGTTCTTCTTGGAAGGCATCTCGAGAGCGGTCATGGGTTGAGTTATGAGGTCATCATCAGGCATTTGGCAGACCGAGGAGGCGGCTTGTCACGGGTGGATGGGAAGCTCCGCCTTGTGGAAGGCCTCGCCATGCCAGACGCGGAAGCTGAATTCCGCCTTTCCTACTACAACTCGATGACCACCTGGGTTGACCTTGATCACTACCTCTCTCTTCTTGGCCTTACCCGGGAGGAGGTTATGGCCGATGACCGGGCCCGGGCGGTTCGAGCGGTGCGCGAGCTGGCAGCCCGGATGCCGACCTACCTCACCATCAAGAATGTCAGGGATGCCCGGGATCAGGGCCAGCAGGCGACCTACCCGGTTGCCCAGGTCGAAAACCTCTGGGGAGATCTTACGACCCTGCCCGAGGCCAATTGCGGGTATTTCGAGGTTGAGCGGCGGCGTGGCCAGCAGCTCAAGGAGCCATCTCAGCTCGACAGCTGGTTGGCATGCTGTTCCGATTTCGTCCGGAATCTGTGTGAATGGGAGTGAATTCTTCTCAACGCAGTTCCGGCACTGGATCGTCCGGTCTGATGAGCTCTCCCTGCCAGGTTGTTCTGCCGCTTTCCTCGTCGTAGGTGAGGATCCGGTGTGCAGACTTGGGCGCGGGTTTTCGGTTTACGGCTGGAATCCACTTTGCCAACTGGTCGGCCCGGGTTCGGGCAGCGGGATTTTTTTCTCCTCCGGAGGGAGCAAGAAGGTTGTTCCACTCATTGGGGTCCTCCACCATGTTGTAGAGCTCCTCGGAACCATCCGCATAGCGGATGTAGCGCCAGTTTTCGCTCCGGATACCATGATTGTCGTGATTGTGAGTTGTTATGGCCGGCCACTTGCGAGGAGCCTTGGCGTCCCGGAGCTGGGGCACCAGAGAGTGCCCCTCCAAGGTCTCGTTTGATGGGAAGTCCAGAAGCTCAACAAGGGTAGGATAAATGTCCAGTAACTCGGCAGGTCGGCGACAGACCTGACCACCCCTGACGCCCGGGCCGGCAAAGATGAGGGGTACGCGGGTGCCATCATCCCAGAGGGTATTCTTTCCGGTAATTTCCTTCTCCCCTATGTGAAAGCCGTGGTCGGACCAGAGCACCACGATGGTGTTTTTTTCGAGCCCGGTTTCCCGAAGGGTGTCCAGCAAGCGCTGGACCTGTGCGTCGATAAAGGAGGTGCAGGCGAGGTAGGAACGGGTCAGGTTTTCCCACTGTTTAGTATCCTGGAGGAACTTGAGCCGGGGCTCGGGGAGTTTCCAGTGCATGTACCAGGAGAAGCGCGGGGTATCGCTACGGTCGCTGGGTTGGGTAAGGGGGAGTTTGAGCTGATCAACGGGGTGCAGGTCCATCCACTTCTGGGTGGCATAGCAGGGGACATGAGGAAGAAAGAAGCCGGTGGCGAGGAAGAGGGGTTTTTCCCGGGATGATTTTGCGTAAGCCTTGAGACGGTCGACCGCCCAGGTGGCGACCTGGTAGTCTCCCTTGTCTTCGTCCTTGTGCGGAAACATGCCCCAGTCGACGAGGCGGTGAGGCTGGGGGGTCTTGACCAGCTTTTCCGGGGGGAAAGGCTTGCCCGAGGCCCCAGGGCCAACTTCATGCCACTCGGCGATCTTGCCTTTCACCGTCCGTCCAGATCGCCCGTGATAAATCTTGCCGGTCATGGCAGTGTGGTAGCCCCCATGTCGGGCGAAATACTGGGGAAGGGTCTGCAGCTTGGCGAATTCGGGGAGAGTCCGGAACCAGGGAGCCAGACCGTAAATCCCGGTGGAGCCCGGCCTCAGACCGGTCATGAGGCTGGTTCTCGAAGGGTTGCACAGGGGAGACTGGCAGTGTGCGTTGGTGAAGAGTGTGCCGCGTGCGGCGAGAGCATCGATGGCCGGAGTATGAGCCTGGGGGTGGCCTTCCAGACAGCCAATCCAGTCGTTCTGATCATCGATTGCGATCATCAGGACGTTCGGGAGTTCCGTAGCGGTAAGAGTGCGGAGCCCGGAAGCCAGGATCCAGAGGAAGAGAAGAGGTCGTTTCATTTGGAGATTAGTCATTTGAGTCTGGCATCGAGTTGCCTGCCGAGATCTTTGGCAAGGTCAGGCAGGGTCCCGGCGATATTCTCGATTTCTCCGGGGTCTTTTTCGTGGTCGTAAAGTTCGAGGTGGGTGGCCTTTCCTCCTTTGGAATGACGGATCAGGCGGTAGCGCTCGGTGCGGATCGTCTCGGCTCCTCCTTTGTAGGAGATGGCGCTGCGGCCGGGGGCCGCAGGATCCTTGAGATGGGGCCTCAGCGATGTTCCTGCCAGGTTTGCGGGGGGAGCCAGGCCGGCAAAGTCACAGATGGTGGGGAAAATATCGACGGTTTCCACAATGGCGTTCGTTGGCTTTCCAGCGAGCCTGCCCGCTCCTGGAGCGACCACGATGAGGGGAGAGCGAAGGGATTCCTCAAAGAGGGAGTGTTTGCCCCAGATCGCGTGTTCGCCCAGGTGCCAACCGTGATCCCCCCAGAGAACGATGATGGTCCTGTCTCCCCTGCCGCTCTTTTCGAGGCCGGCGACAAGACGGCCAACCAGGGCATCGGCGTAGGACACACAGCCGGCGTAATGCTTGCGGACCCTGGTGGCGAATTCCGGATCATTCCGAGGGTCACGTTTCCACCTGTTGTATTTCATGAACTCGCCGCTGCCATGCCAGGTTGTCCTTCCGGTCGGCTTGGTGGGGTGAGGAATGCCCGGGAGGACAGCATCGTCATAAATCCTGACGTAGCGCGCTGGTGCGCCGAAGGGAAGGTGCGGGCGCAGGAAGCCTACCGCGAGAAAGAAGGGGTTCGGGTCCTTGGCCAGTAACTTGAGCTGCTCAAGAGCTCCTTCGATGGTGGGACCATCCGGGTAGGAGCTGTCGTCTCCGTCAAAGGATTGAAGGACGTCCATTTCCTTAGCATTTCCGCGGATTTCACCGTTGGCCTGCCCGTGCATCAGGCCACGCGGGTGCTGCCAGGGGCCGCTGGGGCAGAGGTGGCGGGTCCATGCGCCCGGCATTTCCGGCTTGCTGTTGTCGTCCCAGTCTTTTCCTCCCCTTCCCCCGGGATGATGGGAAACTTTCCCGATGGAAACCGTGGTATAGCCATTCCGGCGGAACCAGGCAGGCATATTGGTAGTGCGAATTGTTTCGTCACTGGAACGGCGAAAAAGCGCCCCGTTGTCCCTTGGGCCGTAACGACCTGTCAGGAGGGTGTAACGGGAGGCCCCACAGGTGGGAGCCTGAACGTAATGCCTGTGGAAGGCCCGTCCCCGGTTGGCCAGCGCATCAATGTTTGGCGAATGGATATAGTCGGCCCCAAAGCACTTTAATTCGGGGCGAAGGTCGTCGATGCAGATCAGGAGAACGTTGGGGTGCTCGTTGTCCTTGGCGAGGGCTCCCATCGGCAGAAGAGCGAGGAGGCCGCGGAACAGAAAAAACCTGCGTTTCAAGTGGAAGAAAAAACTAGGAGCATCCATGGAATACGGAGGATAATTTCATTTCAGGAACAGCGGCACAAGGTGTTCGAGGACCGCTTGCAGNGGTCGGCCAATCTCACCCTTGTTGTGAGCGGTGGCCACGGCAACAATATTTAATGCAGGGAATGCCGCCATGTACTGCCCACCTGCGCCGATCCCGCTTACCATGTGAACCTTCCTTCCTGCCGCCTTCTTGTGCCGGTTATGGAAGTAATAAAAATATCCCTCCNCTTCGTTTCTGCTCATCACGAGCTTTACGTAATCAGCCGAGAGCAGTTGTTCGTTGCCGTATCTGCCACGCTGGATGAGCATGATCCCGAATTTGAGTAAAGAGCGGGCGGTGAAGCTGCTGCCCGCTCCGCATTTTGGGAGGCCACAGGGCTGGTCGCTCCAGTGGTATACCGCCCCGATCTTTCCCGCTACTTCCCGGGCAATGAATTCCTGAGCCGTTCCAGCAGCGAGATTATCCACAATCATCATGATCATGGAGGGGTCTGTGCCGGTGTATCTGTATTGCTTTTTGTCCGGGCCGACGGGTTCGGTATTCTCAAACAGTGCCTGGAAGAATTCCTGGCGTTGGTATTCTGCCCCCAGAGTCCTCGCGAAGTTCCGGTCGGGAAAGCGCAGGCCTGATTTCATAAAAAGGGCATCGCGCAGGGTGATCGTTTCTACTCCGGGCTTGATCTTCGAACGGTCAATTCCGGGCATGAAGCTGATGACCGGCTTGTTGAGGTCATTCATGCTTAGAAGTCCCTGCTGGATCGCCCGGGCCAGGGTGATGGAGGTGAGGGTTTTAGTGATCGACATGGCGTAGTGAGGGCCGTTCACGCGACCTCGGCGGTTGTACATCTCGAAGACCAATCTGCCGTCCTTCCAGAGAAGGATGCTGTCGAGATTGGAGTATTTGCCGGCCTCGTCGTCTTGGAGCAGGGCCCTTATGGCGTTGCTTGTGCCCGGCACATTCAAAGTCCCTACGGGCAACCCGTCTCCGAGGTCTTTGGGGGCATTGCTGACGTAAGGTTCTGCAAGATAAGAAAGTTTTTGCTGCTCCGCATAGGTCTGTGACCCCGGGTCCAGCTCAGGTGGAAGCCAGGGGAGTTCGCTCGCCGCGAGGAGTGGAAGTGGAGCTCCTACCGTAAGGAGAACGATCTGCAGGGCCCTTGTTATCCTCAGCGAGGAGCTCTGAAAGGCAGGGAGCTGTGCGGATATGCAAGGAGAGGTCATTTTTTAAGTAACCGCGGAGAGGCGTTTTCAACCCAGCCGGCCTTGCGCTGCCCCTTTCCGGGACGATCCACGTCCCCAAGGTCTTTCCGGGCGGCCTCGGCATGAGCGATGAGCTTTTTAACGATCTCCGGGTTCTCAGCCGCGACGTTCTTGTCCTCGTGAATGTCGGAAGCGAGGTTGAAGAGGGCGAGCTCCTTTTTCCCCTCCGGCTTCCCCCAGTTGCGTCTCTTGGAATCCATCGGAACGAAGAGTTTCCAGTCACCCGAACGTACCGCCTGCAACTGGTCCATCTGGTAATAGAAAAAGGCTTCCCGGGGATGGTCTGTTGTCGTGCCGTTGAGGATTGGCCAGATGTTCTTGCCGTCAATGATACGGTCGGAGGGGATCCTGCCACCTGAGATCGTGGCGAGCGTGGGCAACAGATCAAGGGTGCTTGTGATTGCGCCGCTACTGCTGCCGGCCGGGATCTTGCCGGGCCAGCGGACAATACAGGGGACGCGCATGCCACCCTCATCGGTGCGCCCCTTGCGCCCCCTGAGGGGCAGGTTGCTCCCCTGCTTTTCCCTCGCCGACCCGTTGTCGGAGGTGAAGAGCACAAGCGTGTTCTCATCAAGTCCCTCGGTTTTGAGGGCCTTGAAGAGTTCGCCCATGGACCAGTCGATCTCCTGCACCCAGTCTCCGTAGGCACCGCCCTTGCTGCTTCCCTTGAATTTTTTGCCCGGCACCAGGGGCAGGTGCACGGCCGTATGAGGCAAATACAGGAAGAAGGGCTTCTTGCTGTTTTCCCGGATGAACCTGACGGCCTCCGTAGTATATCGCGCGGTGATGGTGGTGTCTTTCTGGACGCTGTCCTCGATTACCTCGAGGTCCCGCACCAGAGGCAGTGGCACCTCCTTGCGGTTCATGTCGTTACTGTAGGGAATGCCGAAATAATGGTCGAATCCGTGACTTGTAGGCATGAAATCGGGGTGGTCCCCCAGATGCCATTTGCCGATGCACATGGTGGCATAGCCCTGCTCCTTGAGGACCTCGGCAATTGTGACCTCGCGGGGGTTGAGTCCCTTACGGGCAGCGGGAAAGAGCACGCACAGGTTCTTTTCGTCCACGTGCATGTTTACACGGCGGGGATAACAACCGGTCATAAGGCTGGCGCGAGAGGGGGTGCATACGGGGCAGGTAGAATAGAAGTCAGTGAGCCGCATGCCTTCCCGGGACATCTGGTCAAGGATGGGCGTGGCGTGCTTCGTGGCTCCGAAGGGCCCGATGTCGGCGTAGCCAAGGTCATCACAGAAGACGATAATGATATTAGGTTTCCGTTCGGTGGCCTGAACGAGAGGGGCAGAAATCAGGAGGGAAAGGAGAGGGAAAAAACAGACGAGTTTCATCATCGATGGGAGGGGGAGTAAAGTTGCGCACGGGGGCTGGAGAGCGTGGGGGGTAGGTAGCAGGAGGAAGAGCGAGTTACTCGTAGCGCCACTTCATAATCCATGGGTCATCCGTGCGCTTTTGCATGGCCTTGAGCTTGGATTGATAATTAGTGAGAACAGTAGCGAAGGCAGGGTCCCCTGCGAGATTACGGGCCTCGGAAGGATCGGATGAGATGTCGTAGAGTTCGAACTGCGGGCGGTTGATATAAGAATCAACGGTCCGCTGACCATACTTCGCCTCAGGGCCCTTGGCATACTGCGCCTGCCAGGTGGATGCTGCCCAGAGGTCCGAGGCAAAGGGGTAGGGCTGGCGCCAGGCGATGTTCCAGATGAGTTTGTATTTGCGATCCCGGACCACCCGCATGGGATAATACATCTGGATCTCGTGAAAGGTGTGAGAGGCCCCGATCTCATCCCAGCCCTTGGGGGAGGCTTCCGAGAGAATGGGAACCCACGATCGTCCGTGGTAGGATTTCACCGGCTTGCCGGCATTTTCACCTGCAGGGACCTTGGGAACCGGCAGGAGTTGTTTTGGGCCCCGGTTCTTTGAATCGTATGCCCCGGCAAGATCCAGGATTGAGGGGGTGATATCCACGTGGCTGATCATCGCGTTGTTTACCACCCCTTTCTTTTCCGCCCCGGGGTGACGGACGACGAAGGGAACTTGCAAGCCCGCCTCGTAGACCGTGGTCTTGCCCCCCGGAAATGCGATCCCATGGTCGGCGGTGAATATCAGGGCTGTATTGTCCCACTGCCCGCTCTCCTTGAGCAGGGTGACCAGGTGCCCGAGGCCCTGGTCAATACGGGAGCAGCTTTGATGATATTGGGCGATTTCGGCGCGGCACTCGGGGGTGTCCGGAAGGAAGGCGGGGATCTTGACCTTGGCAGGGTCATAGAACACTTCGTTGATCCCCTTATGAGATTCCCGGTTGGGTCTGTTCCCAAAGAGGTCGGGCTTGAACTTCAGATTGGAGGTTCGATCAATTCCGCCACCGCGGTGGGGATCTGAAGTACAGAAATAAAGGAAGAAGGGCCGGTCCGATTTCTCGCTGAAAAGTTCCCGGCAGTTTTCGGCCATCAATCGTGCGTTTCGTGCATTGCCGGGAAGACGGTGCTCGAATTCGAAGACGGAAACAGGAGCCACGTGGTATTTCCCGATCTGAGCCGTACGGTAGCCCGCTTGTTTCATCTGGAGCGGAAGGCTGACGGCAGCCACGGAGGGGAAAGTGGAGAACTTGTGAAAGGCGTGAGTGTGTCCGTATTGCCCATTGCAGTGATTATGAAGGCCGGAGAGAATGACTGAGCGACTGGCAGAGCAGGAGGCCGTGGTTGCAAAGGCGTTTGTAAAACGGGTTCCCTCTGCAGCAAGGGAATCAAGGTGAGGGGTTTTGATGTCGGGGCTCCCATAGCATCCGGCAATGGGACTCTGGTCGTCGGTGACAAAGAGGATGATATTTGGACGAGTGGAGCCATCTGCGTGTGCGGAGCAAACGAGTGCAAGCAACAGGGTAAAGGAGAACAGTCTCATCGTGAAGATGAGTAATCGGCAGGTGAGCAGATCTGGCGAGGTAATAATTCGTCCGGGGGGACGGATTTATCACGTGCGGGCGGGGACGGAGACCTGCCCCCAGCCGTTCTGGTCGCGGTAGCCGACAGTGCCACGGGGATCGACCCGGTAGCCACATCGCTTGATCAGGTCCTCCCCGCTGGCGAAGTCATCTCCAGTGGCCGTGAGCCGGGCTTTCAGCTTGTCCTCCAGTTCGTCGCGCAGGGCGTGGTGACGGGGAGATCCAATGAGATTTTTCTGCTGAAAGGGGTCTTCCTGGTTGTCGAAAAGTTCCCATGGCCCGTCAAGCGAGCGTGTATAGGTGTAGCGCCTCGTGCGCAGTCCCCGGTATTCCCGGCCCCCCTGGGCCCGGGTCCATTGGCCGAACGGGCTGGGGCAGGTAATAAGGGCGTGATTGTCCTCAAGCCTGCGCGTGCCACGAATCACTCCGGCGAAATCCTCTCCCTCGACACTTGCCGGGACCTCCACTCCGGCCAGGCTGAGGAGGGTGGGCATGATATCAGGGGTGTTGATGGGAGCGTCCAGCCTGCGGGGCTTCACCTTGAAGGAAGAGGGGCAACGGACCAGAAAGGGAACGCGGATTGATTCATCCCAGGGGCGTTGTTTCTTCAATTGTCCCCGCGAGTGCAGCATGTCTCCATGATCCGAGGTGTAGACCAGAATGGTGTTCTCGAGCTCTCCGCTTTCCCTGAGTGCCTCGACAAGCCAGCCGACGCACTCGTCGAGTGCGCTGCAGTGAGCGTAGTAACCAGCGTAGGTTGACTGGGCCTGCCTGGCGAGCTGCGGAGGGACGTTCCCCCGGAGGGTGAGTTTCCGGTTGTCGTAGTGATCCAGCCATTTGGCCGGTCCGGTCCGGTATGGCGCGTGAGGGGGCCCCCAGGAGAGGAAGAGGCCGAATGGGTTCCGGCTTTCTGCAGGCTGAGCGGCGTGCTTCCTGATATATGCCACCGCGTCCCTGGTCTGGGCATAAGCATCGTAGCCTTCCCACATCTTTGCATCCTTGCCGGCCTTATCATAGTAGCGGGACTTGTTATAATTGTGGGTGCACTCGAGGACTTTCCAGTAGTCGAATCCCTGCCGCCGCCCGGGGGGGATATAGGCGGAGCGCCCGGTGCCATCGATATGCCACTTCCCGATATACCCGGTGTCGTAGCCGGACCTGCCGAGGGCCTGAGCAAAGGAAGTGGCTCTGGTGTTCAGACGCAGATCATTGAGAAAGAGTCCGTGGGTAAGGGGATACTGACCGGTAAGCAGACAGGCCCGGTGAGGACAGCAGACCGGTATGCCCGAAACCGCGTTCGTGAAGTTGACGCTTTGCTCTTCCAGGAGGTCGATGTTCGGGGTGCGCACATCGGCGTTGCCCATGTAACCGTGGTCCATCGTGCGCCACTGGTCGGAGAAAAGGTAAAGGATGTTGGGCTGCTTTCCCGGCGTGGCGGCGGGGGCCTGGCTGGAGGCAGCCAGCGCACAGGTCGAACTAGCTAGGAAATGACGGCGGTTCATAAGGCAGTTCAAAGGATCTTCCCGTCCGTCTGTCATGCAAGGAAGATCGCCCCCACAGGAGCGCCCCACTGACCACCGGAGTTCCTTTGAGAGACCCGCAAGGCCTCTGCTGGAAGCTTCCGTTACTTCTCCTTCCCGCTGCTGCGCTCGATCCTCTTGATCTTGCGTTCCAGCCCGCTGATTTCGGACCGGGCAGTGTTGATTTCGTCGGAGACCGCCGCAGCCTTGGCTTCCCAGCTTTTGGCCTCCGCCAGTTTCTTCTGGCTTACCTTGGGGTCTCCCCCGGTGCCCCCGATACCCTTGAATGCCTGGTCCTGGAGGTCTTTGGCCTTCTCGTACAGTTTTTCGGCTTCCGGCCTCAGCTTGGCGACGACCTGCTCCAGCTCTGCGATGCGGGCAACCATGGCCTGCACTTCGGCATTATCGGAGGGTAGCGAGGCGGCAGAATCAGCCGGTCTTGTGGTCTTCGGGCGAGTGGTCTTGGGCTTCGTCGTTTTGGGTTTGGTGGTCCTGGGCTTGGTCGTGCGCGGACGAGTGCTCCCAGGACTGGTCGTGGCCCGGGGAGGGAGTCCGGCGTTAGCCCGAAGAGCTGCAATGGAGGCCCGGGCGCGGGCGGATTCGAGGTCCTTTTCACGGGCAAGAAGTTCTTGGGCACGCGAAGGGTCATAGCCGAAGCGTACCTGAAACTCCTCGGGGAGTTCCTCGAACTTGATGCGAGCGGTTCCGTATTCGTGAGTGATTTTGACTCCGACTTCGTCGACCCCCTTGATAACAACCTTCTTATACGACCGGCCCTTTCCGGTGGTGAGGGAAGCGTGCTTTTCTCCTACCGCGGCCTCGCGTGCGGCCGCAGCTTTTGCAAGGCGCAGTTGCTCTTCCTCGGCAGCTTTCCTGGCGGCTTCTTCAAGGGCTGCGAGCTCCTCCTCTTCAGGGGACGCTTCTTCAGTCTCGGCTCCTTCTTCGCCCGGAGTGGTGTCGTTAGCCGGAAGCTCCTCGGCAGGTGCCGTGTCAGGAGAATTCTCGTCCTGAGCGAGGGTCAGGGCCAGAGAGCTCAGGCAGGAAATGAGGCAGACGAGGGTTTTCCGCATGACCAGCCAATTAAGGCTGTCGCGGGGGAGTGTCCAGTTCCAATACCTGCAGGGGCAGAAGGTTTTGTTCAGTGAGATTAACCAACCCTGCGCGAGCCTTCAAGCTTGAGAGGGTCGGGAAGAGGACTGCGTGGGTTGGCGGGGCCCGGCCCTCCAGCCTGTGCGGGGCTTTTGGCTCGCCAGTTACTGGTCATGGTGCTGCCCTTCAGGGGGGTGGGATGAACCGCCTGTTTGAATCATGGACCTTCAGCCGCGTTCTCCGTCCCTTGTGATCGCGTTGGTCCCGGTGGTAGCGGTTATGACTGTTCTCGCCCTGGCGATTTTGCTGCTGGGTGCTTCTGCCCACCTTCCACTCATCCTCGGTAGCGTCGTGGTAGTCGTGATCGGGCTCAGGCTGGGCCATGACTGGAAGTCTCTGCAGGAGGGCATGGTCAGGGGCATCTCCATCGGGATTCCTTCCATTCTCATTCTCCTGGCGATCGGCATCCTGATCGGATCCTGGCTGGTAAGCGGGGTGGTCCCGTTGCTTATTTCCTATGGATTGAGCCTGCTCGCTCCGGAGATCTTCCTCGTTGCGAGCTGTCTCATCTGCGCACTGGTCTCGGTAGTGACGGGGAGTTCCTGGACCACTGCGACAACAATCGGGGTGGCATTGATTGGCGTTGCGGAAGGATTGGGGGTCTGCACGGCGATGACGGCCGGAGCGATCGTCTCGGGAGCCTATTTCGGGGATAAGCTGTCACCGCTGTCTGATACCACCAACCTGGCGGCTGGAGTTGCGGGGGTTCCTCTCTTTGAGCATATCCGCCATATGCTATGGACCACGGTTCCGAGTATCGTGATTGCGCTGGGAGCTTATGCCCTGCTGGGGATAGGAGCCGGGGGAGATGCCAAGGTTGGGGAAATCACGGCTCTTCTCGAAGCGATCAGGGAGAGTTTCATCCTCTCTCCGGTACTCCTCATCGCGCCTCTCAGTGTAATCGTCTGTCTCCTTTTCAGGATGCCAGCCCTCGGATCCATCCTGGTCGGGGGCCTGGTGGGAGCCATTCTCGCGCTTACGGTGCAGGGAGTGCCTGCCGGGCAGGTGGTAGCGGTGCTGGAAAATGGGCATGCACCTGAGACGGGGGTAGCCCGTCTTGATGAGCTGCTTTCGGGCGGAGGGCTTGAAAGTATGTATTGGACCATCGGGCTGGTCCTCTGCGCGCTGTCCTTCGGAGGGCTGATGGAGAGCACCGGGATGCTACGAGTAATTGTGGAAGCGGTCATTCGGGGGGCAATCACTACCGGGCGGCTGGTAGTTGCTACCCTTGCTTCGTCGCTTGGAGTGAACCTGATGGCCGCCGATCAGTACCTATCTATCATTCTGCCGGGAAGGATGTACAAGGAGGCCTACGAGGAGGCCGGGGTGGACCCCAGAAACCTTTCCAGGTGCCTGGAAGACGGGGGGACAATCACCTCTCCCCTTATTCCCTGGAATACCTGCGGGGCCACCATGCTTGGAGCCCTCAAGGTCGGTCCGCACCTTTTTGCTCCCTTTGCGTTCTTCAACCTCCTTTGTCCGCTGGTTTCCGTCGTTCTTGGGTTCACGGGCTGGGGCATGCGCCGGGCGGGGAATGCCGGGGAGAGGCGGGACTGATGTGGCGGCCGGTTGTTGTCGGGCGATTTCTTACTGGTTGGGGCAGGCCTTGGCTGGCATCCTCAAAGCAGAGTGCCGAACTCATGGGCCGTTCCTTTTTACCCCTTCTTTTCTATATCGTCCTCTGTGGTTCCGGTGATCTTCTGGCAGAGGCCGAGCTGATCCGGGAACCCTATGTCCAGTTGACCACCCGCAGCTCGGGGGTGGTTACGTGGCGCACGAATGAGCCTATTACCCCGGTCCTGCGTTATGGCGTGGCCCCGGATAATCTCACCCAGTCGGTAGCGACCGGGCAGATAGTTACGAGGGTAAGCCCGGAGCTGAAAGGCTGGCCGGGTGTCCCCCGTCTTGGGCAGACGACTCCGGAGGGGGTTTACCAGTATGAAGTAACGATCAGCGGACTGGAGGTGGATTCAAAATATTACTACGGGGTGTTCGACGGGGACAGGTTGCTGGCCGGAGGCACGGATACGTATTTCCTGAGGACCCAGCCCGGTGCTGAGCCCGGGAGACCTCTGCGGTTCTGGGTGGTGGGGGATACAGGCGACGGCGGCATGATTCAGAGGAACGGCTACGCCGCCATGAAAGAATACGTGGTAGAGAGCGGTCGCCCGCTCGATGCGTTCGTTCATCTTGGAGACATGGCCTATGATGACGGGATGGACACCATGTTCCAGGCGAACTTCTTTGATGTTTATGGCGGGCTCATCTGCAACACGGTGACCTGGCCGACGATGGGAAACCATGAGGGGCATACTTCCGACGGAGTCCTTGGGATCGGGCCCTATTATGATGCTTTTGTGCTTCCGGAAAATGGCGAAGCGGGCGGAGTCCCGTCAGGGAGCGAGGCTTACTATTCCTTTGATTTCGGCCCGATCCATTTTGTCTGCCTCAACAGCCACGATGAAGCCCGGGGAGAGGCGAACCGGATGGCGACCTGGCTCCGCGAGGACCTGGCCCGGAATGACGCAGAATGGCTCATCGCCTTCTGGCATCACCCGCCCTATTCCAAGGGCTCCCATCACAGCGACATCGAGGACCAGCTGGTCGAAATGCGCGAAGTGATGATGCCGATTCTTGAGGAGCACGGGGTAGATGTGGTTCTCGCGGGGCATTCGCACATCTATGAGCGGTCCATGCTGATGAACCGCGCCTATGCCACGCCCACTGATTCTTCCGGGGTCATCCTGGATGATGGGGATGGAAATGCGGAGGGAGACGGAGCCTATGTCAAAAGTGCCCACAAGCACCCGCACGGGGGCACCCTGGCGGTAGTGTCGGGTCACGGGCATGGCTCTGATTTTTCCTTCGGGCTTTCCCCGGTGCACCGGGTTTCCCTCAAGGAGGGCGGGTCGGTCATCATGGACCTGGAAGGAGATACCCTGAAGTTTACCATGCTCAATGATGAAGGAATCGTCCGGGACGAGTTCCAGCTTATCAAGAGAGGGGTGGTGGAGCCGCGGATCCCCCTGAATGATCCGTGGAGCCCCTTTGGCCCGGCCATCGTGGCCTCGCAACATACGGGGGGAAAGGTGGAGGCCCATCTCGTGGCGCAGCCTAATGTCGAGGATGCCATTGTGCATTACACGCTGGATGGGTCAGTCCCCACCATGGCCAGTCCGATCTATGAAGGGCCGATTGACATTGGTGCGCCGACCATAATCAGGGCAATCAGTGTCTGGAGGGGAGGGAAGCGCCGGAGCCCGATAAGTTCCAGAGTGCTCGAGCCTGCTGCGCCAGGGCCGCTCCGCTATGCGAGGATCCCATTGCTCCACGAGGAGGATGATGCGATTGAGTCGGGGCTGGGAATTACCGACCTCCACTCCCCGGTGGTGGGGATCACTTCGCCCGAAACGAGCTGGTTCGGCCTTCGTTTTCGCGATGCCGGGGTTCCCCGCGGGGCAACAATCCTTTCCTCATTTGTACTCATGAGGCCCGCATTACTGGGGATGGATCCGGCCGAGTGGACCGTTTACGGCGACCTCAGTGCTGCGGGGCAACCGTTTACGGAAGACCTTGGAGGGTTGAGCAGCAGGCCACGGACAACCTCCGGGGCTCTTTGGAATGTTTCTGCCTGGATGGGCATCGGGTTTCAACTGACCTCTCCCGATCTGTCCGAGGTGGTGGAGGAAGTTGTGGGACAACCGGATTGGGTGCCGGACAGCGCGATCGGGTTGCTTGTTTCCGGGGTGGGGGAGAGGTCTGCCAGTAGCTTTGATGGGGCGGCGGCAGGGGCCCCCGAGTTCTGGGTGTTTTACGATGAGCGCGACGCACTCACCGTTGCCAGTGATGCGCGATTGAATGCGTTTGTGCGAATTACCACGGAAGGGGAGCGCAGACTCTTTGCGTCCCTGGAGATCCTGAATTCTGCGGCAGCCCGTGGATTTGCCTATACGATCGAGGGGTCACCCTCCATGGCCCCCGGCAGCTGGCAGGCTCTCAATGGTTCATTCGCAGGGCCGCTCCCGGGGGCCCGCCCCGGGTTTTCTCACCTGGTCTTCGAGATGAGCCAGATGGACGGGTCCGCTTTTGGGGAAAAGTATTTCCTGCGGGTGGTGGTCGCGCGTCAGTGACCCCTTTGCGCGCAAGAAGAAAGGCGCGGGAGTTGCCCTCCCGCGCCCTTTGACAGGTAAATTGAGATACAGAGTTGGCCGGCTCAGACCTTGGACGCGTCCGGAACCTCGAAGCCCTTGTTGTTGGGATCCTTGAGCAGGGCGTTAGCCTCGGCGGCAAATTCGCCGGTGTGCCGTTCGGTCTTGGGATCAAAGGTCAGCCATGGGCCCACCGTGTAGTGTTCCTTGTCGACGGGGATCTTGCATCCCTTCTCCATGACATCGTGGAGGATGCCGAAGTGCTCCGCGGCGTCCTTGTTGTCACCAAAGGTTCCAGCTTTCTTGTTGAACGGGACCTTCTTGCCGAGGCGGTAGGAGTTGTTCATCAGGTGCCCGACCACGCATCCGTAGTGGGCTTCCAGGACATCCCCGTTGGCCATCTCGGGCTTGTTGGCCCGGCAGGCCGCCACGAAGCTGCCCCAGTTCCCCCCGGGGGTAACTTTCCCTCCCGAGATCTTGATCTTTTCTCCCTTGTCGCTCCCGGGCTTGTAGTAGTGGGCGTTGGTGTCAGAGAGAATGCGGCCTCCATCCTCGAAGTAGTATTCGTTCTTCACCTGACGCTGGTAACCCTTGTAGTTGACGTTGCGGACATTGAAGAAGCAGTATTGCCCGTTGGGATACTGGGCGAGTCCGAACATGGTGTTGGGAGTTTCCCCCTGGTCATTCCACTGGAAGCGTCCGCCGATTGCCATCGCCCGCACGGGGTGCGTCTGGTCATCGTCGATAGCCCAGCGGGCAACATCGAGCTGGTGGGTCCCCTGATTGTTAAGGTCCCCGTTGCCGGTCTTCCAGAACCAGTGCCAGTTGTAGTGCACGTAGTTCCCATGGTAGTCGTCGATCACTGCGGGTCCCTTCCAGATGTCCCAGTCCAGGTTCTCTGGTGGAGAGGAGGCGCCCTTGGTGCCGATTCCGCCCCGGGGCTTGCAGCAGTAGCCGTAAGCGATCTTCAGTTTTCCCCAGGTCCCGGCCTTGATCATCTCATGGAGTCCCGCGATTTCCGCGCTGCTGCGCCGCTGGGTTCCGTGCTGGATCACGACGCCATATTTCTTCTGGGCGGCAACAGCGACCCGGCCTTCCTCGACGTCGTGGCTCATTGGTTTCTCGACGTAGACGTGTTTGCCAGCCTGCGCGGCCCAGATGGTCATCAGGGAGTGCCAGTGGTTCGGGGTGGCGACGGAAATTGCATCTACCTCCGGGTCCTCGAGGGCCTCACGAATGTCGACGACCGCCTTGCAGTTCTTATGTCCTCTGGACCGGACTTCGTTGAGTCTTCTGTCGCGGGCCCGGGAATCGGGATCCGCCACGTAGGCGATTTCCACGTCCTTGATCCCACCGAACCCACCAAGGTGGGATCCTCCCCGGCCATTGAGTCCGGCGACAGCGATGCGGAGGCGGTCGTTGGCCCCCTTGACCTTTGCGGAAGACTTGGTGCCTATGATCAGCGGGGCAACACCTGCCGCGGCGGTGTTTTTGACAAAACGGCGTCTGTTCAGTGAGCTCATATCCGGACAGATTAGAGCAATAGTATTGGGGCTTGCAGCCTAAAATCTCAAGATTGAGGGATATGCGGATGGAATTCCGGATGTTTTGTGATTGAGCCGCGGTGAGAAAACCGTAGGGCGTGACAATGCATTTGCGCCCAGTCCCCCTGTTTCTGGCTGCTCTGGGCCCTCTGGCTCCCTGGGCTTCCGGGATTGAACTGCCCGCCATGTTCAGCCGCCATGCGGTTCTGCAGCAGGAGGAACCGGTGCCCGTCTGGGGCTGGGGAACGCCGGGGGAAGCAGTGGACGTCACCTTTGCGGGGCAGTCCAAGCGGACTATGGTGGATGAGAAGGGAAACTGGCGGATTGAGCTGGCGCCGCTGAAGGCCAGTGCCGAGGGCCAGATCCTTGAGGTGACGGGAGCAGAGAGTGGAAGATTGAAGGTGGAAGATATCCTGGTGGGGGAGGTGTGGATGGCATCAGGTCAGTCCAACATGCAGTGGGCTCTTTCCGCCACGGAGCGGGCGAAGGAAGATATCCCGGCGGCGAGCCATCCGGGCATCCGCATGTTTCTTACCGACCTCGTGACTGCGGCCAGTCCTCGCCGCCGGGTGGGTGGAGAGTGGAACGTAACCACCCCGCAGAATGCGGGGAAGTTCTCGGCGGTAGGTTACTACTTCGCGTTGAAGCTTCATGCCGAGGTGGGAGTCCCGGTGGGAATCATCCGAACCGCATGGGGAGGAAAGCCCTCCGAGGCCTTCACGAGCCGGCAGACATTGATGGAAGAGCCGGAAGGCCGGGCCCTCCTCCAGAAGCTGGATGCGGAGATGAGACGTTTTGATCTGGGTAAGGCGGAAGCAGCCTATCAGAAGCAACTGGAGAACTGGGAGAAGATCCGCAAGTCGAACCGGGCGGAGAAGGATCCCAAGAAGCGGAAAAAGCTCCCGCGCAAGCCTCAGAAACCAAGCCCCCCGGCCTTGAGCCCGCGCCGTCCGGTCTCAATTTATAACGGGATGATTCATCCATGGACGGGCTATGCCATGAAAGGAGCAATCTGGTATCAGGGGGAGTCCAACGCCTCCCGGGCCAAGGAGTATGAAACAATCTTCCCTCTCCTGATTCTGGATTGGCGGAAGCAATGGCAGAAGGAGTTGCCCTTCTATTTCGTCCAGCTGGCTAATTTCAGGGCGCCGACCAGAAAGCCCGGCGAGGCGAGCTCTTGGGCAGAATTGCAGAACGCCCAGCGCCTGACCCTGCGATTGCCGAAAACCGGGATGGCCGTGATCAATGATATTGGGGCAGCCGGGGATATTCACCCACGCAACAAGAAGGATGTGGGTGAAAGGCTGGCACGCTGGGCGCTGGTCAAGGAGCATGGCCGCAAGGACGTGGTTGTTAGTGGCCCCCTGTTCCGGTCCTTCAAGGTGGAGGGTGGAGGGATTCGCATCTCCTTTGATTACGCCGAAGGGCTGAAGACGCGGGACGGCAAGAAGCCGGGGCGTTTCGAGGTTGCGGGAGAGGACCAGGTCTGGCAGTGGGGCGAGGCCGTGATTGACGGTGAAACGGTGCTGGTCTCCAGCGAGAAGGTCCCCAACCCCGTCGCAGTCCGCTACGCGTGGGCATCAAACCCGGAAGGAGCCAACCTCGTGAATGCAGCGGGTCTGCCTGCATCCTTATTCCGAACCGATCACTGGAAGCTATCAACCGAGCGCTAGTAAAACAGGAGAGCCTCTTCCGGATGGGCGGGTAGAGGCAGCTAGATCCTTCTTGCCCCCCGATCCGGGGCTGCCCTAGCGTGGGAGTATGCTCCCGGCCCGTCTCCTCGCTTTCGTATTCGTCGTTGCGGCCCTTTGCTGCCCCAGTTACGGGCAGAGGGCAAACTATGACGAGGCCAAGGTGCCCGAATTCCACTTACCCGATCCGCTCGTCCTGCCGGAAGGCGGCAGGGTTGCGTCGGCCAGGGAGTGGGAGGAGAAGGGGCGCCCTGCGACTCTCAAGCTCATTGAAAGGGAAATGTACGGGCGGATGCCCGTTGGCAAACCGGCCGGGTTCAAGGTGGTCCTGGACAGGGAGACTTCGGATGCACTGGGCGGGAAGGCTGTCCGGCGTGAGTATCTGGTGAGCTTTGCGGAGGACAAGGGTCCCCGGGTGCGAATGCTTCTTTATTTGCCCAAGGGAGCGAAGGGCCCGGTGCCCGCCTTCCTTGGACTGAACTTCCGGGGGAACCAGTGCCTCGAAAAAGACCCCTGGATTACTCCGGAACTAGGTTATGTGGTTGGATCCCGGAAGGGCGAAGACCGCCGGGCGAGGGCGGAGGCCATGCGTGGAAGCGCGGCGGGACGCTGGCCAGTTGAAATGATTCTGGAGCAGGGGTTCGCGCTCGCTACCGCCTGTTGCGGCAACATAGATCCCGATTTTCACGACGGCTGGAAAAACGGAGTCCATCCGCTGTTCACGGAGGGAGAGCCGGCGCCGGACGAATGGGGAACTGTTTCGGCGTGGGCCTGGGGATTGAGTCGGCTTCTGGATGCTCTGGACGGGATCAAGGAGGTGAATGCAGAAGAGGTCGCGGTAATCGGGCATTCCCGGCTTGGGAAGACCTCCCTCTGGGCAGGGGCGACGGATCCGCGCTTCAAGGTCGTTATTTCCAATAATTCAGGATGTGGTGGGGCGGCCCTCAGCAAGAGGGCTTATGGAGAGACGGTGGGGCGCATCAACCGGTCCTTTCCTCATTGGTTCAATGGGAACTTCAAGAAGTATAATGAGAAGGAAGAAGCCCTGCCCTTTGACCAGCACCAGCTCATTGCCCTGATTGCACCCCGGGCGGTTTATGTAGCCAGCGCGACTGAGGACCGCTGGGCTGATCCAACCGGGGAATTTCTCAGCGTGTTACACGCCCAACCAGTATACGACCTCTATCAAAAGAAGTCTCTCGGGGTGATTGAATCACCCGCCCCGGGTCAGAGCGTGGGAACGGTCACTGGCTATCATCTTCGTGCTGGCAAACACGATGTGACCCCGGAGGACTGGAAGCACTACCTCGCGTTTGTTAAGCGCAACCTCCAGAAAGCCGGGAAGTAAGGCGGAGTAAATTTCAGCGAATTCTCATTAAATACCCAATCCCGACCGACTATCAGACATGAAACCGACTCTTCTTAATTTACTCCTCCCGGCTCTCGCGGCCCCGGTTCTATCCGCACAGGTCATTGAGGATGACTTCAATGATGGGAACGATTCCGGGTGGGAGCGGTATGCCCCGCTGGCGGCCCTCGGGGCTCCTGCCACCTTCTCTTTCCCCGGCGGCAGCGGTTATCGGGTCCAGTCTCCACCCTCTCCCAACGCGGCCCTTGCCGGTCCGGCCCGGGCAGGGGCCCATCGTGCCAGTGCCCTCTATGAGGCGTTCCGGGTCGAGGTGGACCTTATCGATTGGAATAACGGTCTCGAACAGGATATTGGGGTGCTGGGGTCTCTTGGGGAGGTAGGCCTGGGGACCACCAACGGCTACGCCTTCAGCTACGATACCGGGGGGGAGGGGCTTTTTATCTCGGTCCTGAGCGGGGAGCAACCGGACACCCTTGGCTCTGCCTCGGTAACCCTTATCCCGGGAGAGAGTTACCGGATGGTCTTCCAGGGCTTCTTCGACGTAGAGGAGTTCTACGGGCAGCTCTGCGGGGAGATTTTCTCCCTTGATGACCTGGAGACTCCGCTTGCCACGGTTTTTGGTTCCAATTTCGACTATCAATCAGGGACCTGCGGGATCTTCACCAACTCAACCGCCGATGGGGGAAGAACCGATGCTACCTTTGATAATTACCGCTCCAGCGCGGAGACCGATGTCGACAAGGATGGAATGACCGACCAGTGGGAAGTAGACAATCTCGGCGATATATTCTGGTATGATGATGAAGATTTCGACGGCGATGGGCAGACGAACCTGGAGGAGTTCCTGGGAGGAAGCGATCCGGCTGATCCTGATTCCCTGTCCGGGTCCTCTGAAATCGGGCCCCTCGATGTCAGGGTGGCAAACGGGGAGCTCACCGTTGGGTTTCCCGCGCAGGCTGGTTACCGCTATGGGCTGGAAATCTCGTCTGATCTCGAGAACTGGAGTGCCGCTGCCGGAGCGGTTCTTTCGGATGCCGGGACCCTTGTCCTGCCTCTCGTCGGACAGGATGAACTGTATTTCAGGGTCGTCGGGTCGCGGGAGTAGAAATCACTTTTTCCGCTGGGCCCGGGCCTTGCGCCATGAACCGAAGGGGACGACTCCGCGCTCCTTGGCCCACTGCTCATACTGGGCGACCATCCGGGAGGTGATCTCGGGTTGCTTGGCGGCGAGGTTGTTCATCTCAGTGCGGTCCTTTTCCATGTCGTAAAGCTCCCAGGCTCCCTTTACTCCCTTGGCGACCAGTTTCCACCTGCCATCCCGCACGGCCCGGTTGCCCTCGTGCTCGAAGTAGATCGGGCGGCCACGTTTCAGCGCGGTGTTCTCGAAGGCGGGGCGGAGGGAAATCCCTTCCATGGGGATGATCTTCTTATCGTTTTTCGTTGTGGGGTATTTGGCCTTTCCCAGGTCGACGCAGGTAGCCATCAGGTCGATGAGGTGTGCCGGAGTCTTGAACCAGCGGTTCTGGCCCTTGATGCCCTCCGGCCAGTGGGCAACCAGGGGAGTGGAGATCCCGCCTTCATGCACCCAGTGCTTATATTCCCGGAAGGGAGTGTTGGAGACGTTGGCCCAGTTGCGCCCGTAGCCGACCTCGGTCTCAGGGGGGCCGGGCATGACTCCGTCTCCACGCCGGAGCGGGTAGCCGTCGCGGCTCTTGGGAGGAACCATCTGGGTCTGCAGCTCATCCTTGCCCATCGGGGGCAGCGTTGGTTTATCGGGGCGTTTGAGCGGGCCAACCACCTTGCCTCGGCCGAACCCCTCGGCGCAGCCTCCATTGTCCTGGAAGTAGAGGATGAGGGTATTGTCCAGCTGTCCGGCCCCCCTTAGCGCGTCGACTATGCGACCGATCCCCTGGTCCATGTTGTCTACCATGGCGGCATAGACTTCCATGCAGGCCGCCTCCCATTCCTTCAACTTGACCGCTTCCCAGTTACCGACCTGCGGGACCACGTCCCAGTGGTCCGGAAGCAGGCCGAGGGCCTTGAGTTTCTTGATCCGGGCTTTCCGGGCGGGGGTGTAGCCGCCATCATATTTTCCTTCGTATTTCGCAATGTCGCGGGGAAGGGCGTGCATGGGCCAATGGGCCGCGGTGTAAGAGACGTACATGAAGAACGGTTGCCCGTCTGCTTCCCGCTTGTGGTCCTCGATGTAGCGCACGGCGTTGTCGGAGATGGCATCGGTGTAGTAGAAGGTCTCTGGCTGGTAATCCGGGTCATTGGCCGGGGTGATGTAGCGGTTGTCGCGGGTCAGCGAGTTAGGGTCGAAGAAGGAACCAGCCCCGTGGATCGTTCCATAGAATCGGTCGAATCCTCTTTGAAGCGGCCAGTTGGAGATATTCGGGTTGGCGACCTCTCCGGCCTTGTAGGGCGTGACATGCCACTTGCCGGACAGATAGGTCCGGTAACCAGCAGGTTTGAGCACTTCCGCGATGGTGACGCAGTTACGGTTGAGTTCACCCTGGTATTGGGGGATCCCGTAGTTACCCATCATGTGCCCTACCCCCGCCTGGTGTGCATAGAGGCCGGTAAGGAGGGTTGCCCGGGTCGGGCAACAGCGGGCGGTGTTATAGAACTGGGTGAAACGTAGCCCATTGGCGGCCAGCTGGTCCAGATTCGGAGTCTTGATTTCCCCGCCGTAACAACCGATGTCCGAGTAGCCCATGTCATCAGACATGATCAGGATGATGTTGGGGCGGTCGTCAGCGGCATGCAGGCCGTTCGCCAGAGCGAGCGTAAGGAAGATGGCAGGGAAAACTGGGATTCTCATGATCGAGCTTTGTTTGTTGAAGCGGGGACAGGATGACTGGGGAATCGGCTTCTTGCGAGGACGAGATTAGTTAAGAGATCTTACCTGAAAGGTGTGGCCTTGGAGCGGGACATTCCAAAATCCGGAGTTTTATTTGCGACCGGGACTTGCGCTGGGCCGGGGGGCCTTTAAGCGTTGAGGCTGAATGTCCCTTATCGGTCAGAGTTTCGAGCAACTGGAGGAGACTCTTGTTGCAGACGGCCTCAGCCGGGCCCATGGACTTCCTCTGTTCAAGGCCCTTCACCAGGACTTGGAGAGTGCCCCGGAAGAGCGTGAGTCCCTGTCTCCTCCGTTGCGGCGATGGTTGCGAAATCGCGGAGGCGCCCCGGGATGTGCCCCGAGGCTCTCCGAAGAGACGGCCAGCGAGGACGGATGGACTCGAAAGTATCTGCTCGAACTGAAGGGCCAGACGGAGGTGGAGGTTGTCCTGATGGGATTTCCCGGTCGTTTCACGGCCTGTATCAGCACTCAGGAGGGCTGTGCCATGGGCTGTGTTTTCTGTGCTACCGGGCAGATGGGATTCCGCCGACATCTCAGCGTGGAGGAGATCGTTGCCCAGGTGCATTATGTGGAGCGCGAGGTTCGCCGCCGCCATGATGACCGCATCCGGAACATTGTCCTCATGGGGATGGGCGAACCTTTGCACAACTTTGAAGGGAGCATCCATGCCCTCGAGATCCTGACGGATACGCGGGGGCTTAATATTGGCCCGCAGAGGGTGACGATCAGTACAGTGGGGCACGTGCCGGGGATCCTGCGCCTTGCGCGCCATCCAAAGCGCTATAACCTGGTCGTCAGCCTGCACGGTAGCACTGATGAAGAGCGGCAGGCCATAGTGCCGGTCAACCGGAAATGGCCTCTGGGGGAAGTTCTGGAGGCCTGCCGCGAGTATGGATCTCTCAAGAAACAGCGGATCTTTTTTGCTTGGACGCTCATCGAAGGGGTCAATGATTCCATGGCGCACGCACGTCGCCTGGCGGAGTTGCTCGAGGGGCTTGATGCGCACGTGAATCTGATACCGCTCAATCCCACGGATCAATTTTCTGGAGAGCAACCCGGGCAGGAAGGTGTCGCCGCCTTTCAGAAGGAGCTCAGAAAAGCTGGGTTGCCCAGCACTGTGCGGCAGAGGCGCGGAATTGACGTGGCCGCGGGTTGCGGACAGCTGCGCTCACGGGCCTCGTGTTCAGGGTGAAGCCGGCTCGAAGATTTCCACTTGCATCCGGGTGAAGAGGGAGCGCTCGGAAGGCAACTGGAGCCGGATGATGCCGAGGCCTTCCCCGGCCTGGGCTGCTGCGAGGGTGCCCGGGCCCATCCAGGGGCCGTTGGCAATCCGGGTGGCCTGAGTTGTCCACGTCTGGAGGTCGGAGGAGGATTGGATGTGGAAGATGACATCTTCCGGTGCGACCGCGGGAACGTGGTAGGAAATGGAGACCCCTGAGGGGTGAATGGATTGTTCGAAAAGGACCGGGACGGACTGTCTTGTCAGTGGGTTTGAGCCGAAGGCGTATTCAAAGGGGTTGCTGAGAAGGTCTCCGTCCTCATCCTCCTGGGTCACCCCGAGTGCGTTGATCCAGCTTTGGTAGGAAGATGCGCCATTGGGAAAGCCGGGGGAGCCGTGACGGGCAAACGACGGGGTCCAAGCCGAGCGCACGTTCCAGGTCTCGAGGGGGCGTTCGGCGTCCCGGAGTTCAAGGGAGTATCCGCTGGAATCCGTACTCGGGTGCCAGCTGTGATCGTAGGTGAACTTGTGGATATGAACGTCAATTGGCTCGGGGAGGGTGAGGGCAATGCTCTCTGCATCATTGTCGAGTTTTCCGTCTTCGAATTCGCCCGCAATGTTAATTCCCGCGCCATGGACCACCTCGAAGAATTTCCAGTCCTTGACCACGACCACATGCGCACGCGGATCAAGGGTCATGGACGGGAAAGTGAACTTGATTCCTTCCGTGAAGCGCACGCCGGTGAGATCGAGGGTCAGGTCGTAACTTGTATTCTGGATTTCAATGAACTCACCGGCGCTACCGTCCGGAGGATTGTACATGATTTCGGTGATGCGGAGGTGGTCGAGCAGGGTCTGAAGAGCAACCTCTTCAGGATCCGGGGGGGCGATGATTGATTCGGAGGCATTCAGCTCACAATCAAAGACAATATCCGAGCTGTTGCCGGTGGCCTGGTAGGTCACCGCAGAGAGGATGTTGGTGCCATTGACAAGAGGGCTGCTGGAAACGGGGAAGGGGCCTCCGAGTGAAGCGTTGGGGATTACCTCCGCGGCCCATGTGTTTTCATCGAGATCTCCTTCTGGGATATTGTGACGGAATAGTTCCTGCCCGTTCAGGTAGAATACCGCTCCATCATCGATGTAGGTTGCGAGGGAGAGAGAGGTTTGAGAGGGGTTCCCGTCAAATTCGAAGGCCCTCCGGAAATAGTAGTTTTTGCGGCCCCGACGGTAGTCGAAGGGCGGGTCGCTTGTGCTGTGGGAGGCAAGGGGGACGAGAAGGGCGCTGGTCTCCCGTCCAAGTGGGGCGGGCCCGGTTTCCCAGTTGCTGTCGTCGAAGTTCAGGGCCTGCCAGTTCTCGGCAGGAACGTCATGGTCCAGGAAGCTCCATTCCGGGTGCTGGAAGGGGAGCACGGTGGAGAGCTTCTGGATGCGGTTAGCCCGGTTGTTGGAGCGTCCCGGAGTTCCGAATGGAAGGGTTTCAACGATGGAGGACCCGTCGGGGTTGCGGCCTTCCACGAGGTCGGGGTTCTGGTAACTGATGGGGACTTCGTCGAGGGATGTTCCGTCTTCAGCGGTAAGGGTGAGCCACTGCCGAAATCCATTGAGCCTGAAGGGGAATTCGTCGGGCTCTGGATTCCTGCTGCTGGTGGAGCGCAGCACGAGAAATCCGCGTGGGGAAATGTATGAGTGAAGGGGAAGCTGGTGCCGTCGGGGATAGTCGGGAGTGTTAGAAAGCCAGATTCCCCCAAGGTGGGCGGGGGAATCCCCGGGGTTGAAGAGCTCGATGAATTCCCCTGGATAGCGGATCTCGGCATCGGCCAGCCATTCATTGATCCGTATCTGATTGGCAGGGGCAAGGCCTGCCGCCAGGTTGGGAGCATCAGGGGTGGGGATACAGAGCCTCCACTCGCGGTGTGGGCCGTAGCGCCCGATGGAGTGCCCGGGAATCTGGGCTCCCCAGCTGATTGCGTCGACCAGAGTCTGACCATGATAAAGGAGCAGTTCCTCTCCGGAGGAACTGAGGCCAGGGACCTCGTCGTCGGAGAGGGTCAGGTAGACTCCGGGAGCGAGATTGCCGGACAGTTCAACTTTCCTCGGGTCACTTGGATTGTCAGTGAGAAACCACCCGTCGAGGGATACGGACCGGGAACTGGGATTATATAGTTCAACCCTGTCGCTTCCGGGGTCGGCAAGGGCTTCGACTTCATTGATTACAAGGGAGGTTTCCAGGTTCGGGTTCACCTGCCATTCGCGGGACAAAGTAGGCATGCTCTCGTCCTGCCAGTAACCGGCAGAGTCACGGGCCAGCAGCTCGACATGGTAGGTTCCGGGGCTTAGGCCGGTGAGCTGAATCGGACTTTCCATGGGGCGGATGTTGCTCCATTCACCGGGAAGGCCGTTCGTAATCAGTCTGAATCGGAAACCAGACAGCCCGGGCCCGTCTACCTGCAGGCTGGCACGGTTCAGGTGGGAACGGGGGGCCGGAAGACCGGAGAGGAGAGCACCCGGGGGGACTAGCGCCCCCCGGTCAATTCCGTTCTGTCCCGAACCTTGTGCCGGAGAGCCCGGCAGCAGACTCCAGTTATCCCTGGGCCGGGGACCTCCAACGGGGTTGGCGAGGAATGGATCCAGAGAGAGGTTTTCCTCACCGATCCCATGATGTTCGGCCGGGAGCATGTTGCGGTCTCCGGTGACCCGGACCGATTCGGGGTGGGCGAAAATCGTGGAGTTCTCGAGGAAGAGATTTGATTCTATTGTGATCTGCCGGCCAGGCAGGGTGTTTGGACGCAGGGGCTCATGAAAATTAATCGCCGCAATCGTTGCTCCAACGACGGTATTATTTTCGAATGTGCAGTCCGCGCCATTCTTGAGAAGCACCGCATGATCGACGTCATGGAACAGATTGCGGACGATTGTGACGCTCGATTGGTTGTTGATCGCGATGGCATTGGCAGTGGTATCCCGTGGCTTAAGGAGATGCACATGCATGAAGACGTTCCCCTCAAGATGGGCATCGCAGTTGTTAAGATCGAAACATTCATCGGTCGACCCGGTGAACACATTATCGTAGGCTGCGAGAATCGGTCCCGGGCGACGGGCGCCTGAAAACAGGATGATGTCGTTGTATGCCGGAGAGGGTGCGAATATGTTGCGCCGCAGGACGAGGTAATCGTTGTCACGCAGGGTGGACCCCTGGAGGGCATTGGAAGTAGGAACGGGGGGGAAGATACAGTCGCGGACCTCAAGTTGGGGGCGATAGACGTCAAGGATGGTGTCATTACTGTGATCCCAGGTGACGTGGTCGAGCAGGAGTCTGGAGCGTTTCAATTCAATAGCTTCACCCTGGGCGTCGCCGTGCTCCATGTCCGTGAAGGCGATCACGTTTTCGCTGGCAGATTCCTGCCCCGAGGGGGCTACGATGCTTATGCCCTGCCAGATGTCGAGAGACCCGGGATAGCGGCCGAGCCGGATACGCTGGTAGCGGGTCCCCTCGCAGCGAAGAAGGCCTCCGGGCTGAACCGTGATACCTGCAGCCTGGGTGAAAAACAGGGACGTGCCCGGTTCGATGGTGAGGGAAGCGCCCGGAAGGACGTTCAAGGTTGAGGAGATTACCCATGGGCCACCGTCCGCATCGAGAACGGTATCTGTGTTGATAGCGCCCTGAATAGTAGCGACATCTCCATCATCGTAGAAGATATCAAGGTGAGAGCGGGCGACCACATTCTGTTCGGTATCACGCTCCTCGAGGAGGATCCGGTTGATGCCCGGAGTGAGGTTCTTGAGTTTGTGGCTCCAGGTCCCGGGAGCATTCTCGATTGTGACGCGCTCTCCATTCAGAAAAACATAGGTAGCCCGGCTGGCGTTGAAGGTGCCGCTGAATGTCACGGTTCCGTCGAAGGAAGTGGGGATCTCAAGGGCTCCCCCCAGGGCAGGGTTGGCTGCGAGGGGTTGTTCGATCACGCTCAAGATGTTTTCCCTGCGGGCGGATAGAAATTCCTTGGCTGCGTCGGCGATGCCCTGGGGAGTCCAGGTCAGGGCGTTGTCGATGAGGCGGTTGGCACGGTTCTCCTCAAAAGGGCCGCGCAGGAGTTCTGCGAGGATCTGGTAGTATCGTTGCAGGACCTTTGGTTCCAGGAAGAGTTTCTGGAGCTGAGCGAAGGATTCCCCTCTCTCCACAAAGTCGAGGATCGTATGGGGCAGATTATCCAGCCCGATTTTGGACCTGTCACCAGCACCCAGAATGGTATCGAGATCGTGGGGGATAAGCTTAAACCGGCCGTCATGGCCGCAATAGAGGGCATAGTCATCATCGCGTCCGGTGAAGATGCTGTTCTCTCCGTTTGTCAGGATGGTGCTGACAGCCAGATTGCGGAGCCAGGACTCCACGTCCATGACGGTCTGGACCTGTTTGAGATAACTCTCATTGGAGGCCGTGGACATCACCCCGATGAAGCGATGGAGGTCCGTCCAGTCATTGATGGCATCGTTGTTCTCCTTGTCCCACCCGCTGCCACGGTAATCCGCTCCCAGGTCGTTGCTGCCGGGGAAGTAGTCCCACCCGGTCCCATTTCCCTTCATGCGGTAGAGGTTGCCCCCCGTTTCGAGAGGATAGTGCTCCCGGACATAGCGGCTGTTGATAGGCTCGTTCTGCACGTAGAGCCCGAAGTGGTGATTGAATGGACGGGAGACGCTCGCATTTTCCGGGGAGGCCTGGTTGATTCCGTTGAGGCGAACAGCCACCGCCTTCGATTCATAGACCGGTAGTCCCGCGGCACGGTAGAAGAGGCTTCCCAGGAGCTGGTTGTATGAAAACTGGGAGTTGAGGTTAAGTTCGTGCCACCCCTGCCAGGGTCTGGAAGAAGGAAGCTCGACCTTCATGTTGCGGGGATAACGGGAGCGGGTGCCCGATCCCCGGAGCCGGAGGGAACATTGGTAGCGGGTGGTAACCTTGCCATCGACGCCCGCTATGAAGGTTGCGTTGAAACGGGCGTTGGTCTTGCGTGCTTGAGTGTCGAAAGGGATACTCAGAAATTCCTCAAGTTCTCCGGCGGGCAGGATCAGTCGATAAAAGGGCGTTGAATCCGTCGGTTGCTCACTGTCGACCTGGTAGAGGAGGTTGGCCTCCTGTGCCCCGGTGTCCGAGGTTGGACCGGGCCACGTGCGGCTCTGTGTTCGGTCGAATGCCTCCACGTAAAATTCCACGACCGTGCCTTCCGGCTGGGCGGGAAGGACAGCGGTATGAATCCCGTCCCGGGCGACTTCGTCGCCGCCCAGACCGTCGTCACGCATGGGGGTAACTGCAAACGGGCTCAAGGGCAGGCTGGAGACCCGGTGGTGAACTACTCCATGAACCGGGGAGGAGAGATCGTCAGCCAGGCGGGCCCGGATCAGGACGAGGTCCCGGGGAGTGGGAACGGAGGGGTGATGAGAGACCTTTTCGATAAACGGGGCGATGTTAACCTGACGGACCGAGTTAGGGGAACCAGGAGTGCCCCCCTCAACGAGACTGGAGGCCCAGTTCTGGCCGAGGTCATTACGGGAATGCAGGTTGATCAGTTCAAGGGTCCTGCCCCCTCCGTCTGCCGGGTTGTCCCAGGACCAGCCCCGGTAGCCGCGATCATCTTCGCCGGCTCTTCGTCTCGCCCAGTCCCCCCCATCGGCGTAGGTTACGCGGTCAATCTCATTGCCGGTGTGGTCAAGCAGCCGGATGGTTTCGCGGCGGTTGGAGAGCCGCCCTCCCCAGCCCCCGGTGACGTTCAAGACCCCAGGATGCCGGTTTCGGAACGCAGTTTCATCTGCTGCCACCACGAGGTAGCTGCGCTCGGGAATGCTGATATTGGGGAAGGTGTAGTCCACTCCGTCCAGGGACCATCCCGCCAGGTTGATTGAGCCGAGCCCCCGGTTGTGGATTTCGATCCATTCCTCCCGGGTGTTTTCTCCCCTGTGGCCTTCCTCGGTGTGGGGAGGATGGAACATGATCTCGCTGATGACCGGGACCGCGCCGACTTGGGCGAGGCCCAGGAACAGGGCAGCAGCTGGACTTTTGATCATGGCAGGGAGCAGGCCTTCCTGTATGGGGGTGCCGGGATCCGGTGGGGTAGTTTTTAGCTGCCCCGGTGGGGTAGAGATGCCCGGGTGAAAGGCTGTGACTGAGGGTTAAAATTCTGTTCGCAGGGAACGGATTCGCAAGCTTTCTTGCCGGTGCCCTGAGGGGAAGCCAAGCTTCTGAAGCCCTGAAAAAAAGGGGTGCAGGGATTGTCCCGGGCGCATTACCCCCAAGCTGAGGTAGTCACTTTGGGTTAGCGAGCTGGCCGCTCCGCGGAGCGGGGATCTTCCGTGGGCAGTGGCTTCCGGATCCCGTAGACGGCCGCATCCAACTGTCCCGGTGGCCACTCCAGCACTACCGTCAGGTTCTCTCCGGCCCGGAATGGCCGAGTGGCCGTGATGGTAGCTCCGGCCTTCGTGAGGGTGGCCTTGTAGTCTTTGCCCTGCTCCCCGTGTTTCCCGGTAGATCCTCCGACCTTGGATCCCTTGATTCCTTCCGGCAATGCCACCGTGGCAGTCACCTTGTCGGCGGGGAATCCCCAGTGCGTGCCATTGACGTTCCAGTAGAGCACATCCCGATCCTTCTCGAGGGAAAGCTGGCCCCCGGTTCGATAGGTGACCTGGTAGGTGTAGGGTCCGGGCTTGAGGAACACGTCAGGCCGTCCGATGCGAATGCGGATCCATTCTCCGTTTTTTTCGATCCGGTAATTCTCCTTTTTCCCGTCTCGCTTCACCGAGACAATGGCAAAGGGCTTTGTCAGGGGAAGATTGAGTAACTTTCTGAGAGGCTGAAACCGGTCCTCCGGCAGGAGTGGAATTGCGCGGTAAATCCCTCGCTTGATAGACTTGCCCTCGGCCCGGACCCTGATGGTCTCGGTCACCACCAGATCTCCGCTCTTCTCAACCTCGAGGTGGCTGTGCCAGGACAGGATGCGTTCGTCTGCCTGGGTCGGCACGGCTGCCGCAGCGAGCCAAAGGCCAATGAGCAGCAGGGCCCTTTTCATCCTGTAGCTCGGCCGCTGGTTGTGAACCCTACTTGTCTTCTTTCTTGGCGTCCTTCTTCCCGGCCTCTGCGAAGGGAACGAACTTCAGGACCTTGCCGTTGATGCAGTAGCGCTGGTCCGTGGGGGTGTCAAAGCCCTCGCCAGTGAAGACGTGCCCAAGATGTCCGTCGCAGACATTGCAGCGGACTTCCACCCGGACCGTGCCGAAAGAGGTGTCCGTCAGGGTCTTGATGTTCTCGTGCTTGGAGGCATCGAAGAAGGCGGGCCACCCGCATCGTGCGTCAAACTTTTCCTTGGAGGTGAAAAGCTCCGCGTTGCATCCGACACAGTAATAGGTTCCGGCTCCCTGCTTCTTCCACTCGGCATAAACCTTGCCCCAGGCGCGCTCGGTCCCATGCTTTCGCAGGATCTCAAATTGTTCAGGGGTCAGGATCTTCTTCCACTCTTCTTCGGTCTTGATCACAGGTTTTGAGGGTTGGGCTGGGGTGCCGGGCTCAGTGCTGGCGGGCTCCCCGGTAGCGGATTGCTTCTTTCCGTCGGCGGTAGCATCGCCACAGGAGAGTTGGAGAATAGCCATTCCGGTGGCAAGGCTCACGAGGGCGATCTGGGAAACACGCTTCATTTGAGGGAAGTCTACCGTGACAGGCAGGTGCTGTCAAAACCCCGCTGGAGGCTGTGATGGGGTGCTCGGGAGGGCCTGAGAACGCCTCTAGCTCATGCCGAGGGCGGTTGGGAAGATAAGCTGCATGAGCAGGGTGATGAACAGGTTGCTGATCAGGATGGCGAGGGAGGAGAAGACCATGGCATCGGTTGTCCCCCGGCCTACTCCAACTGCTCCGTTTCTTGCGCGCAGCCCCTGATGGCAGGAGATAACCACGATCAGGAGGCCGAAGACGAATCCCTTGGTCATCGCGATCGCGATGTCCGTTCCATCGGTGAAGCGTTCGACGTTGAAGTTCCAGTAAGCTCCCGGTTGCTGGAAAAGATGAACTCCGATCGCGTAGGATGCAATGATCCCGAACGCAATGGACTGAGCGATCAGCAGGGGAATGGATACGCACATGGCGAGAAGGCGGGGGGTGACCAGGTAGTCGATGGGATGGACGGCCATGGAGCGTAGGGCATCGACCTGTTCGGTTACCTTCATGGTGCCGATCTCCGCAGCCATCGAAGATCCGACTCTCCCGGCCAGCATCAGCCCCGTGATGGTCGGCCCGAGCTCCCGCATCATCCCGACGCTCACGATCACGCCTCCCATGGTCTCCATGTCGACCATGGAGAACTGGTAGAGGGCCTGAGTCGCGAGGACCGCTCCCGTGAATGCTCCCGTGATGATGACTACGATCTGGGACCGGTAGCCGATCTCCACGATCTGCTCGAAGAACTGGCGCCAGCGTTTCTTCCCTCGCAGGAGGGATTCGGAGATCTGGCCTATTAGACCCGCCAGCTCGCCCAGATAGAGAAAAAACCTCAGGGCAAGGCGGCCGAGTAGACGGAAATAGACCACGCCATGGTTTAGGGCCTATTTTCGGATTTCGAAATGCCAAATTTACTGTGCACACTGGAGATCCTGTCGGAATGGAACCAGTTCTTATCCTCCCTTGCCTTGCGGTGATCCTGTTTGTGGGCACCGTGGTGGTGTTCTATAACAGGCTGGTGAAGGCAAGAAACCAGCTACGCGAGGGCTGGAGCGGGATTGAAGTTCAGCTGAAGAGGCGGCATGAACTCGTCCCCGCCCTCGTGGAATGCGTCAAGGGCTACCGGGCTCATGAGGAGGAACTTCTCGAGGCGGTGGCCCGGGAGCGAACGGTGGCGCAATCTGCAAGGGGAGTCAGTGAGGCGGGGGTCGCGGAGAAGGCGCTGGCAAGGGACCTAGGACGGATTGTGGCCCTGGTGGAAGCGTATCCGGACCTGAAGGCCGACGAGGTTTTCTTTGGACTCATGGAGGACCTGGTGGAAGTCGAGGACCAGTTGCAATACGCCCGACGCTATTACAATGGCTCGGTCCGAGACCTGAATAACATTGTGGAATCTTTTCCATCCAACCTTGTGGCTGGCGGGTTTGGCTTCAAAGTTGCTGAGTTCTTCGAGGTGGCGAACGCAAGTGAGCGTCTGCCACCTGACCTTGCCTCCGCCCTGAAGGGCGGGTAATCACAGCTTAGCAGAAACGATGTCCTGGTTGCCGATTGGCTCAGCCTTTTCGAGCATGTCCGCGTCCCTTGCGGAGGGTCTCGAGGTTCTCTGGGGGGAGGGCTCTCCCCTCCTCATGGGCGAAGTCGTCTTGATCGGCGCGGTGGGCTACTACTTGGTGGCATGGTTACTGGTGGGGTGGGATCGCCACAAGGCTGACGGAGGTCCGAAACATGAACCCCCGGCAGGGTATTCCCCCGCCGCCCTGCGTTATCTCTGGAGTATTGAGGATTGCCCGGTCGGGTTTGACGATGGAACGTTTACCGCGTCGGTAGCAGGGTTGGCGGCAAAGGGGGCCGTGACCATTGAGAAGAATGGCAGCACTTTTCTGCTTCATGACAGTGGACTGGACGGAGTGAAGCTCCTGCCCGATGAGGAGATTGTCTACAATGCTCTTTTTCACCATCCGGGTCCGCGGGAAGATGGGCCGCGGGAGAGCCTCACTCTGGGCTACAGCGAACACCGGGATTATTTCAGGGCGGCTATTGTGGGCTTGAAGATGCAGCTGGACGAAAAGCTGAAACGAGGTGAGGCCTTCCGGAAGAATAACCGGGGGTGGGTCTGGATCGGGGTTTTGGGTTCCCTCTTTGGAGCCGGGCTCGTCGGGATGGACCCTTCAATGCTTGAGGGCAGTATTGCCAGCAACGTGGCCGAGTCGGTGGAAGATTCCGTGCTGGGGAGGGGGGCGTTTGGGGTGCCAATTGCTCTTTTCTTTGCGGTGGTGATCTTCCTGCTCCACGGAAGCTTTACCCTGCTGCGAAGGCGGGACATGGAGCCCGGCCTTGGCCTGGGGGCGATCGGGGTGGTTTTCGGGGTCATGCTCGTTAACTTAACACTCAAACTTTACAGCGGTGCAGGTTCCCTGCGGGTCGCGGCATGGATGCTGTGCGGCTACCTGCTGAATGTTCGAGGTGCGAATCTCCTGAAACGGTACTCGAGGAAGGGTCGCATGGTGCAGGACTACATTGAAGGGCTTCAGACGTATATGAGTGGAGAGGCGAAGCGAGCGTCTGATCAGGCCTATGGTCCGGTGATGAACGTGGAGCATCATGACCAGCTCCTGCCCTACGCGATTGCCCTTGGGTGCGCCGGAGCCTGGTCCCGGCAATTCGAGGCAGCCCTTGAGGAACGGAAGGAGGCGGGAACTCCTTCTCCCGGGGTCAGGGGTGACCTTACGGGGTCTGGTGTCGGATCCACCCTGGCGGTGAACGGAGAGTTCCATAAGGCCTTGGTGGCCTCATGTTGACTGTCTGGTCGCGATGTCTGGTAAAAGGTTGAAGTTCCGCGAGTAAAATAGCTTAGTGGGGGGAGTATGTTGCTCCACCTGATGGCCTTGTTGCTTCTGGTGCTGGCTGCCGCCCCGGCCTCCCGCGCGGAGGAAGGGATCCTGTCCTGGCACAGCGACATCGTGGTGGAGCGGAGTGGGGACCTGGTGGTGACCGAGACCATCGTTGTCCGGGCTCTGGGCCAGGTAATCAAGCGGGGTCTTCTGCGGGATATCCCGCGCCTTCTCACGACCAAGTTCGGGCTCAAGGCGAAGAAGCCCTTTGAAGTGCTGTCCGTCCTGCGCGACAGGAAAAAGGAGAACTATCGGACCGAGGATATTGGACGGGGAGGGCTCCGGATCCGGATCGGGGAAAGGTCCGTAATTCTGGAGCCCGGTATCTATACCTATCAGATCACGTATCGGACCGGGCGGCAGCTTTACTTCGAGGAGGAACGGGATGCGCTCTACTGGAATGTGAATGGCACCGAGTGGCGCTTCCCCGCGGACAGGGTGAGTGCCACGATCCAACTGCCCGAGGGAGTCAGTGGAGAAAAGGTGTGGGGTTACACCGGGACGCGCGGGAAGCAGGGCAAAGACTACAAGGCCACCCTCACGAAGACCGGGGCTACCATCATGGCCACCCGGCCATTCCGGGCCGGAGAGAACCTTACAGTAGTGCTTGAGTGGCCTCCGGGACTGCTGGAGGACCGTGCCTACAAGGAGGCCCAGGTATCGCTTTTCCGGGACCACCCGCTGGCGGCCTTCGGGATGGTTCTGCTCGCGGTAGCGTTCCTGTATTACCTCTGGGCGTGGATCAAGGTGGGGAAGGATCCTCAGAGGGGGACCATCATCCCGCGCTACAGCCCTCCGGAGGGCCTTTCTGCCGCGGCAGTGCGCTATCTCGACCAGATGGGCCATGATAAGAAGTGCTTCAGTGCTGGAGTGGTCGGGTTGGCAGCGAAGAAACAGGCGGTCATTGAGAAGGAGGAGGAGGGAAGCGTATATACCTTGCGCCCTAATTGCTTGCTAACACCCGCGCAGGAGGAAGAACTGCTCGGGCTTCTCAATGAGGGGGAGGTCAAGGATCTCGTGGCCCTCAAGGGGATCTCCGCTTTTCGAGCGGCAGGCATCCAGAAGGATCGCCCCTACGACAAGGTTGAAGACATCCTGCGGGTCAAAGGTATCGGGAAAGGGGCTTTGGCAAAGATGCTCACCGATGTGGCCTCGTCTCATCGCTCGCCCGGGGATCTGGCGGAGCCCCTGACGGCCGATGAGAACGGTCTTCACAAAAAGTTGTTCGGGCAGGGCTCGCTCAAGCTTAAGAAGTCCAACCATGTTCGGATCGGAAGAGCGAAGGAAGCTCATCAGAGCCTCCTCGCTGCGCAGGTGGAAAAGATTCATTTTGCGAGGAATCTTGCCTGGTGGGCCCCGGGTCTGATCCTCTCCATGCTGGNNNGNNTTATATTTGTTTTTGCCACCGGCCCTTCTCCGGAGGCCTTGGCTGGTCTGTTTGTCTTGACCCCAGCGACCATTATTGTGACAGGCTTGGTGGCGAGTTGCATTGTGCGGCGGGGAAGGAACCTTGGCACGGATGGCGGGTGGCTGCTTTTAGGATGGGGGGTCTGGCTATCCCTGCTTGCTGTGACGGTGGAGTTTTCCAGTCTCTGGGTGGGAGGGGCGGTGCTCTATGCGGTGGTTCTCAACCAAGTTTTTTATCACCTGATCAAGGCCCCAACGAAGTTGGGCCAGCGGCTACGGGACGAGATCGAGGGATTTCGACGATATCTGAGCGTTGCAGAGGAGGAGCGGCTGAATCTTGAGAATCCCCCGGAAGAGACCCCGGAGCTCTTTGAGCGATTTCTGCCCTATGCCCTGGCACTGGGATGCGAGCAGCAATGGGCGGAGAAGTTTGATGAGGTACTGCAGGCGGCGGGGATTGCTCCCGGACAGAGCAGTTACAGCCCGAGTTATTACTCGGGGTCCTCGGACAGCCTGAGCGGCACGATGAGTGACTTGAGTGGAAGCTTCACGGGCTCTCTTTCGTCTTCTGCATCTGCGCCCTCGTCCGGTGGTGGTGGTTCCTATGGCGGTGGTGGTTCCTCTGGCGGCGGCGGCGGTGGAGGCGGTGGCGGCGGCTGGTAAAAGATTGAAATGCTGCCGTGAACGGTACGTAGTGGAGAGTGATGTTTCGGTTGCTCCTGGGTTTTTTGCTGCTGGGAATGGGTTTCCCACGGGTTTGTGCGGATGAGCGGATCCTGTCCTTCCATAGCAGGATTGAGGTCAAGGATCTCGGAAGCTTGCTGGTGACCGAGACTATCAGGGTGAGGTTTGAGGGGAAGAAGCGGGAGGAGGACCTTTACCGGGACCTTCCTCCCGGGGCGCATGGGAAGGTGGTCCGGTTCGAGCGCGACGGGAAAGCAGACTATTGGCAGGCCCAGGGGTTAAGGGACCTGGGAGTGACCCGGGTCTGGTTGGGGTCTCCCGGGGAAGTCGTGGCCCCGGGAACCTACACCTACGTGCTGGTCTATCGCGTCAGCCGGCAGCATGCTGGCTTTACCGGGACCGGGGGAGCCCGTCCTTATCTGTCGAGGGATATCAATGGGACTGGATGGAGTTTACCCTTTGACGAGGTGAGCGCGGTGGTGGAATTCCCCGGGGAATTTTCATGGGAGGGCGCGAAGATCTCAGGCAGGACCGGGCCCGTGGGTTCGACACGGGGGGATGAGGGAAAAGACTACGAGGCGGCTCATACGGAGTCGGGATTCGCCATTGAAACCACCCGGGCTCTGGGAAGGGAGGAGGCTCTCAGCTTCAAGGTGCGTATCCCGCCTGCCCTTTCGGATTCGCTTCACCGTGATCTTGTGGTGAAGTTCGCCCGGGAGCCCGGGACTTCCCCGTCCCGGCCCCGGCGAGGCATCCACCGGGGAACACCGCCCGCGGCTGAGCGGATCCTTTCCTTCGACAGCCGGATCGTGGTGGAAAAGAGCGGAGAGCTGCTGGTGACCGAAACCATCAAGGTGCGGGCCGGGGGACGTAAGATCAAGCGGGGGATCTTCCGCGATATTCCCCTGCTGGGGGACCCGGGACCGGACGACAAGCTGGCCAATCTCCTGAGACTGAAAAAGCAAAAGTCTCTCGAGGTTCTTTCGGTGAGGTGGAAAGGCCCCGGGCAGTCTTCTTCTTTCCGGGAGGAGAAATACCAGGTCAGCAGCCAGGGTTTCGATGGAGACTGGGTTCGCATTCGAATTGGTCGGAAGGAGGTCCGCCTTGCCCACGGCGAGCACACTTATGAGATCGTCTACCGGACGGGGCGGCAGCTTTACTTCGAGGACGAACGTGATGTCCTTTACTGGAATGTGAATGGCACGGCGTGGGATTTTCCCGCTGACCGGGTGAGCGCGACGGTTGAGCTGCCGGAGGGAATCAAGCCGACGAAGGTGTGGGGCTACACCGGAAAGTTCGGGGAGAAAGGGAAGGACTATGAGGCGGTCCTGACGGAGACCGGAGCCACCATTTCAGCCAACCGCGTGTTGTCGAGGGAAGAGAACCTGACGGTGGTGCTCGAGTGGCCGCCTGGCCTGCTTGATGCGCAGGCTAAAAGGAATACGGAATTTTCGCTTGGCCGGGATCATCCGAAAGTAGTCATCGGCGGCCTGTTGCTGGGCTTCGCAGGGTTATACTTCCTGCTGGCCTGGTTGGGGGTGGGAAAGGATCCCAGGAAGGGGACCATCATTCCCAGGTATGGGCCGCCGGAGGGGCTCTCGGCAGCTGCGGCGCGTTACATCAGGGAGATGGCTTATGATGCAAAGTGTTTCAGTGCCGGGGTGGTCGGACTGGGAGCGAGGGGTGCGCTCCAGATCGAAAAGAAAAAAAAGTACTGGCTCAGGAAAAGTGGGAAATACCTTGAGAGACAGAAGGGCAAGCAGGCCATTCCTGTCGACGAGGCGATTCTCCGGGGTCAGTTGTTCAGTGTGAGCGCGTCTCTAAAACTGCATCAGCCGAACCACGAGGTTATTGGCAAGGCCCGTAAGGCGCACCGCAATGCTCTTAAATCCCAGATCAACGAGGTGCACTTCAAACGGAACGTGGGATGGTTCCTGCCGGGGCTCGTCCTGTCACTTGGGGCGTGCTTTTTTCTGGGCTCTTTATTTGCGCATGTCCTCCTGTTCGTTACGATAATACCGCTCATCGTTCTTTGCTGGCGTTTGTTCCCCCGCACCCTCAACGCAGCCCTGATAAGTTTCTACGTTATCTTCGCCCTGTTTGCAGGGTTGCTCTTATACAGCTTTAAAGGAACCGAGCTTGCGGCGATGGGAACTTTATCCTTCAGCGTGGTGTTCCTCTGCATGATTATGAATCACGTGTTCTTTGTCCTGATCAAGGCACCGACCCGTCTGGGTCGGCGGTTGATGGATGAAATTGAGGGGTTCAGGCATTATCTCAGGGTGGGAGAGGGCGACCGGCTCCGGCTTTATGCGCCCCCGGAGACCCCGGAAAAGACCCTCGATCTTTTTGAGGAGTTCCTGCCCTACGCCCTCGCCCTGGATTGTGAGCAGCAGTGGTCCGATCAATTTGACGGGGTCCTGAGGGCAGCAGGAATTGATCCTTCGGGGGATTCCTACAGCCCGAGCTTCTACTCGGGGGGGACAGGGAGTGTGACCGGGAGCATGAGCGGGATGAGCGGGATGAGCGGGATGATGAGTGGGCTCTCCGGGGGACTCACCAAGTCTCTTTCCGCTTCTGCTTCGGCGCCCTCGTCGGGAGGTGGTGGCTTCGGCGGTGGTGGTGGTGGTGGTGGTGGTGGTGGTGGTGGGTCCGGCGGCGGCGGCGGCGGCGGCGGTGGCGGCGGCTGGTAAGGCGGACTCCTTAAAACAAAAAACCCGGCCGGGGGTGGGCCGGGTTTGTTCAGGGGGAAGGAGAGGCCTGCTGTCAGGCGCTCGGCGGGGTAGGTTCGGCCGGTTCCGCGAGGGAGGCCTTCAGGGAGGCAGAGGGCTTGAAGCCCACGGACTTCGAGGCCGCAATATGCATGGGTTCGCCAGTCTTGGGATTGCGCCCCATCCGGGCCTTGCGGGTCTTTGCCGCGAAGGTTCCGAATCCAATCAATTGAACTTTCCCCTCCGTTCGGACGCCGTTGGCAATTGCGCCAAGGACCGCCGCGACGGCATCTTCCGCGGCGCGCTTGGTGGCGTCCCTGCCCAGGGAGCCCTGGACGGCTTCGATAAGTTCAGCTTTGTTCATAGCACTAGCCGTTTTCGGACTCGTGCGACATGTTGTAAAGATAAAAGGGGGACTAGTTATTCCCCGTAATATAAGTGGTTTATGTCGATTTTGATCTCTTGCCGGATAAGGCTCAGAAAGAGAAAAACTCGAAAAAACAAGGGGTTGCGACTTGTTAGGAGCTGTTAGAATATTGCAATCAATTGAAATTGAGTATTTTATGNCTGTTAGAGGGCCTTTCAGAGGATGGGCCTCAGGGGAGTTGGAGTCCTGTGGCTCCCTCGTGATCGAGGGGTGAGGACTTGGGTGACTCGCGGGGGAAGAATTCCCCGCAAGGGGCGGAAGCGGCGAAGGGCTGGCCAGACTTTGTCCGGAGACCCCGGACCCTGTGCTGGCTGATCGAACCGGACTTTGTGAATGATTTCACAAATTCATCTTGCTCGCCTGAGAGGGCACCTTTATAGGCCGCGCAGTCCCTCTTTCGAATGGTGTTGAGATCCCGTGCTGTAACCGTCCAGTTTTTGCGACTGGTCGCCCTGCTGGCCTTTCTGGTCCCGGGGGCCGGGAGTGCCTTGGCTGCCGAGACTCTCCCTCAGGGAGCAGAGGTCATTGCTGAACCCCTTAAGTGGCTGACCATCACGAATTCGATGATNATGGTCTGGGTGGTGGCCGGGGTGATTATCCTCGTTTCCTGGTTGGCGACGAGGAGGCCTCAGCTTGTGCCAAGTGGGATGCAGAACTTCGTGGAGTGGCTGGTGGAAAGCCTGATTAATTTCTTTGCCGGGATCATGGGAGAGCACCTCGCGAGGCGCGCCTTCTGGTTCCTCTTCACATCATTTGTCCTGATTCTCTTCACCAACTGGGCCGGGCTGATCCCGGGGGTGGGAACGATAGGGCTGACTGGTGAAAATGCCCCCGCGGGTGACCAGTTCAGGCCATTCCTCCGTGGGGCCAATGCGGACCTGAACCTGACGATGGCGATGTCGGTGACCTTCTTTGGGCTCTGGTTCTACTGGTCCCTGACCGAGATCGGCCCCAAGAACTTCCTCAAGCATATTTTCGCTCCCAAAGGGCAGTTCGGTTTGGGGATGATGGTTCTGATGGTGCCTCTGTTTTTCTTCGTGGGACTCATCGAGGTTCTCTCCATTGCGGTGAGGCCGGTTGCCCTCATGTTCCGGCTTTATGGGAACGTCTTCGCCGGGGAGAGCATGCTGGAGACTCTCATGGTCATGAAAAATGTGCCGGACTGGCTCAAGTGGGCCCCGGCGCTTCCCTTNTATTTCCTGGAATTGCTCGTCGGGTTTATTCAGGCCCTCGTCTTCGTTCTTCTCTGCGCGGTCTTTACCAAGTTGATGTGTGAGCATCACGAGGATCACGAAGAGGAGCATGTGTCAGGCGAGCACGACGCCGAACCCGAGGACGGGACCCCGGAGACCACTTCCTGAAGATACTCTTGCCGGTTGGACCATGGACCCCGTGGAGACCGGCGAAAACAACAACAAAATAACCAAGACAGAACAATGGACAGCCTGATGCAACTCCTCGCGAGTGTTCCCTTCATCTTCGACCTCCTGGCCGCGATGGAAGGAAAGATCCACGTTGGCCTTGCAGGTACCGGCGCCGGAATCGGCGTGGGCCTGGTCGGCGCGAAAGCCGCCGAAGCCGTGGGTCGCAATCCTGGTGCCCAGGGACAGATCATGACGATCGGGATCATTTTCGCCGCACTGGCGGAAGGTCTCATCTTCATTGCGATCTTCCTCGGATAAGGATTCCGGAGGGCGCTCCCCCGGGAGCGCCCTTCTTCCCAATGTTCCCAATCCCATTTTCGCCATGCCTATCGACAGCATCCTGATCCTCGCGGCCGCGGCCGAAGCCGACAGCGGCGGAGGTAATGTGGCCACCGAGATTTTCGATACCTTCGATGTCCACTGGAACACCTTCATCTGTCAGCTGGTCAATTTCCTGGTGGTGTGTTTCGTCCTGAGGAAGTTCGCCTACCGGCCGGTCATGGAGCTTCTGGCCAAACGTCGTCAGCGCATTGCCGACGGAGAGTCCAAGTTGGCGGAGATCGAAGAGCAGATTGCGGCCAGTGAGAAGCGCACCCAGGAGGCCATTCAGGAGGCTAATGAGCGGGCCAAGCGCCTTGTCGAGGAAGCCAAGGAAAGCGCTGCCGCCATCGGGGAGAAGAAAACCCAGGAGGCCGCCACCGAAGCCAAGAATATCCTGGCCAAGGCGGAGGAAGCGGCCAAGGCCGAGCGGGACAAGATCCAGGTCGAGCTTAAGCAGGAGTTTGGCCGACTGGTCGCGAACACCACTGCGCAGGTTACTGGCAAGGTCCTCAATGATGAGGACCAGAAGCGCATCAACGAAGAAGCCCTCGCCGAGGTCGACCGCTAGGCCTTTCCCAGAACGTCATGAAGATTTCCCGCGAAGCTGCCACCACCGCCCGCCGTGCCTTCCGCATGTGTGTGGAGGGAGACCGGGTGGTTGATGACAAGCTGCGCCGGGTCTTCAAGAAGGTGTCGGAAGACAAGCCCCGGGGCTGGCAGGCGATCCTGCATGAACTAAAACGCCTGACCCGTCTTGAGATGGAGCGACGCCAGGTCCTGGTCGAAAGTGCGGAGGCTCTCGACGAGGCTTCGCAGGAGCGAGTCAAGGGCAGCCTTGCCAAGCAGTATGGCGACGATCTCTCCTTCGAATTCAAGGTAAGCCCCGGACTCCTCGGTGGGATGCGGGTGCGTGTCGGCAACGATGTCTGGGACGGCAGCGTGAAGACCCGTCTCGACCGCCTTGCCAACTCATTCTAGAAACTTCTCCCCCTCTTCTCTCTTCAAACTTAATCCTCACTGCCATGAGCAACATCCTTCAGGAACTGGAACAGGAAATCGCAAACGTCTCTGCCGGGGTCTCCAAGACCAATGTCGGGACGGTGCGGGAAATCGGAGATGGCGTCGCCAAGGTCGAAGGCCTCAGCGAAGTGCAGCTCAACGAAATGATCGAGTTTCCCGGGAATCTCTTCGGTCTCGCCCTCAATCTTGAGGAAGGGGAAGTGGGGGTCGTGATGCTCGGCGAATCGAAGCATATTTCGGAGGGTGACGAGTGTCATACCACCGGAAAGCTGCTCTCCGTGCCAGTCGGCAAGGGACTGCTGGGCCGGGTGGTAGATGCCCTTGGCCGGCCGGTGGATGGCAAGGGAGAGGTTCAGTCTGATGACAGTTACCCGGTGGAGAAGATTGCCCCTGGAATCATCAAACGGAAATCCGTGAGTGTCCCGGTGCAGACCGGGATTGCGGCCATCGACGCGATGATCCCGATTGGTCGCGGGCAACGGGAGCTCATCATCGGGGACCGCTCCACGGGCAAGACGACCATTGCGGTGGACACCATTATTTCCCAGGCGCAGCAGAACAAGGCCGCCCGGGAGGGCCGCCTGAAGGATCACAAGCCGCTCTACTGTGTCTATGTGGCAATCGGGCAGAAGCAGTCCAACATCGCCCGGACCATCGCGACCCTAGAGAAGGCTGACGCCATGGAGAACACCATCGTGGTTGCCGCTTCTGCCTCGGATTCCGCCACCAACCAGTTCCTTGCGCCCTATGCCGGCTGCGCGATGGCCGAGTATCTCATGGATCAGGGCGAGGATGTCCTGATCGTTTATGATGATCTTTCCAAGCAGGCGGTAGCATATCGCCAGGTCTCCCTCGTTCTGCGCCGGCCCTCGGGACGCGAGGCCTACCCGGGAGACGTTTTCTACCTGCACAGCCGTCTGCTGGAGCGCTCCGCTCGCCTGTCTGATGCGGAGGGCGGGGGCTCGATTACCGCCCTGCCTATCATTGAGACCCAGGCCGGGGACGTTTCGGCATATATCCCCACCAACGTCATTTCTATTACCGATGGCCAGATCTTCCTTGAGACGGACCTGTTCTATCAGGGGATCCGGCCGGCTATCTCGGTCGGACTTTCCGTTTCCCGGGTGGGTTCAGCGGCCCAGACCAAGGCGTTCAAGAAGGTCTCCGGAACGACCAAGCTGGACCTTGCCCAGTTCCGGGAACTGCAGGCATTCGCCCAGTTCGGCTCTGACCTCGATGACGCGACCAAGGCCAAGATTGAACGGGGAGAGCGGATTGTGGAGCTCTTCAAGCAGAACCAGTACAGCCCGCTGGGGCTCGATCTGGAGGTTGCGACCCTGTGGGCAATGCAGAACGGCTACTTTGATGACGTGGATGTGAAGCGGATCAAGGAATGCCAGGAGGCGCTCGAGGAGTTCCTCACCACGAGGAAAGCGGATCTTCTTCAGCTCATTCTGGATGAAAAGGCCCTGACAGACGACGTTGTCAGTGGCCTCGAAACCGCTCTCAAGGATTTCAAGGCGGCATGGAGTTGATCCTGCCTGCAAAAGAATCCGGTTATATCACAGGAAAGACCTCACGACGAAAAGCAGACCACGGGTAACTGAAGAATGGCCAACCTTCGCGACATCCGCCGACGTATCAAGTCGGTCAAGAATACCTCGCAGATCACCAAGGCGATGCAACTGGTGGCGGCCGCAAAGATGAAAAAGGCCCAGGACCAGGCCATTGCCGGGCGTGATTATGCCGACCGGCTCAACGAGGTGCTGGTTAATCTTAAGGAAAATATCAGCGAGGAGGACCATGTCCTCCTGAAGCAGCCTGGCGGCAAGAAGGAGCTTATCCTCGTGGTGTCCACGGACAAAGGCCTCTGTGGGGGCCTGAATACGAACCTGCTCAAGAAGGTGCGGGCTGAAATGGGTGAAGATGCCGATGTGGTCACGGTAGGGCGCAAGCTCCGGACGTCCCTCGGGAAGCTTGGACATAATATCGTCTCCGACTGGGAGGTTGCCGACCCCACGCCCTTTGCCGATGCCAAGCCCATCGGGGCCTACCTCACCGATCAGTTTCTGGAAGGAAACTACAGCGCGGTGAAGGTGGCCTTCACCAACTTTGAGACCACCCTGACCCAGACTCCATGGGTCCAGCAGCTTCTTCCGGTTCAGGAATCAGCCCTTGCGGAGAAACGGTCCTACGAGGGCATGGGGCGGACCGGAGAGGTCGGGGAAACGGCCCGCCGTGATTACGTATTTGAGCCAAGCCCCGAGGGGGTTCTCGATTCCCTCCTGCCGCTGTACATCAATTACCAGGTTTACCAGATGATCCTGGAAGCCCGTGCCTCCGAGCATTCGGCGCGCATGGTGGCCATGAAGGCTGCAACCGATAATGCGGAGCAGATGATCAAGGACCTGACCCTGGAATACAACAAGGTCCGTCAGGCTGCGATTACCTCCGAGCTCCTTGAAATTACCACCGCGATGAAGGCGATGGAATAGAAGTTCAGAATACAGATTTCATCATACAACTCACTCTTCCGAGACGAACCCGCCCCATATTATGAGCAATACCGGAACAATCGTGCAGATCATTGGCGCCGTGGTGGACGCCGACTTCTCAGCTGCCGAGAAGCTGCCTGCTATCTACAACGCCCTCGAGGTAACTTACGACCTCTACGGATCGGAAACCACCCTCGTCCTTGAAGTGCAGCAGCACCTTGGGGATGGCTGGGTCCGGGCCGTGGCGATGACAACTACTGACGGTCTGAAGCGGGGAATGTCGATCGTTGACACCGGTGATCCGATTACCGTGCCGGTAGGCAGTGGGGTCCTGGGCCGCATTTTCAACGTAACGGGCAATGAGGTGGACGGTTTCGGTCCGGTCCCGCATGAGAAGCGCTATCCCATTCACGCTCCCGCGCCTCCGCTCACTGACCAGTCGACCTCGGCTGAGATCCTGGAGACGGGGATCAAGGTTATCGATTTGATCTGCCCCTTCACNAAGGGNGGTAAGGTGGGCGCCTTCGGTGGGGCCGGGGTTGGTAAGACCGTGGTTATCATGGAGCTCATCAACAACATCGCGAAGAACCACGGGGGTTACTCGGTCTTCGCGGGAGTGGGGGAGCGCACCCGGGAAGGAAACGACCTCTGGATGGAGATGATCGAGGCGGGGGTTATCAACGCGGAGAAGGACTCCAATGGAGAGCTCGNCCTGGACGAACACGGAATGCCCACCGTGATCAGTGAAGGGTCAAANGTTGCGCTCACCTACGGTCAGATGAACGAGCCCCCGGGAGCCCGCCTGCGGGTAGCCCTTTCGGCCCTGGCGATGGCGGAATACTTCCGGGATGAGGAGAATCAGGACGTCCTCCTCTTCGTGGATAATGTTTTCCGGTTCTCGCAGGCAGGGTCCGAGGTTTCGGCCCTTCTTGGTCGGACGCCTTCAGCGGTGGGGTATCAGCCTACCCTCGCGGAGGAAATGGCCGGCCTGCAGGAGCGGATTACCTCCACCAACAAGGGATCGATTACCTCCTTCCAGGCGGTTTACGTGCCTGCGGATGACCTGACGGACCCAGCACCTGCGAATACGTTCGCCCACCTGGACTCGACGGTTGTGCTTGAGCGGTCCCTGGCGGAACTTGGGATTTATCCTGCGGTGGACCCCCTCGCTTCCGTCTCTACCGCTCTCGCTCCTGATGTGGTGGGAGAAGAGCATTACCGAGTGGCCCGTGGTGTGCAGGGAGTCCTGCAGCGCTACAAGGACCTGCAGGACATCATTGCCATTCTCGGAATGGATGAGCTTTCGGATGAAGACAAGCTGACTGTCTTCCGGGCCAGGAAAATCCAGCGCTTCCTTTCCCAGCCCTTCAGTGTGGCGGAGGTTTTCACCGGTACGCCTGGCGTCTACGTTTCGGTCGATGATACCGTGAAAGGCTTTGCCGAGATCCTCGACGGGCAGCATGACGATGTTGCGGAGGGGAACTTCTACATGAAGGGTGCCATCGACACGGTGGAGAAGGGATAGAGTAAGGATTATCAGTTACCGGCTATCAGGACATGCCACTGCATCTCGAAATTGTGACCCCGGAGAAGAAATTCTTCTCGGGCGAAGTGGAAAATATATACGCGCCGGGGACCGAAGGGGAGTTCGGGGCCTTGGGCGGGCACGTCCCGATGGTAACCGGGATTAAACCCGGGGAACTTCGTTATTCGGTTGGAGGCCAGGTTGAGGAGCTGGCAATTGGAGGAGGTTTTGTGGAAGTGCACCAGGAGAAGGTCACCGTGCTGACGGACCTTGCCGTAACCGACGCTGAGATTGATGAAGCGAGGGTGGAGGAGGCCATGAAGCGGGCCGAGGAGTCCCTTGCCCAGGTCTCAGAGGATGAAAATGCGGAGGAGGTAGCGGCTCTTCAGGCCTCGATCGCGAAGTCGATGGCGCAGCTGAAGCTGAAGAGAAAGCGGCGCCAGGTCTAGGATTTGGCTGGGCGAGAGGGTTCCCCGAATCTTGGGGTCCCGGGGGGAGGTTGTTCACAAAATCCGCCGAAAAGTGAAGAAGTGGGCCTTCTTTGGCTCTTTTATTTCCACTGGGCTTGACCACAGGCCGGGGGCTTGGCAGTAAAACGGAAGTTTAGGCCAGCCACGCCGAATGCCAAAGGACGAGAGCCTTAAAAAAATCCTGTTGATTGGATCGGGGCCGATAGTGATCGGTCAAGGGTGCGAATTTGATTACTCCGGTACTCAGGCCTGCAAGGCCTTGCGCGAAGAAGGTTACGAGGTCGTGCTGGTGAACTCGAATCCGGCTACCATCATGACCGATCCGGAATTTGCGGATCGCACTTATATTGAGCCGATCACCCCCGAGGTCATCCGCAAGATCATCGAGAAGGAACAACCGGATGCGCTCCTGCCAACCCTGGGCGGGCAGACCGCTCTCAATGCGGCCATGGACCTCTGGCACAGTGGAGCCCTTGAGGAGCTCAACGTGCGGATGATTGGAGCGAACGCCGATGCCATCGCCAAGGGAGAGGACCGCCTGTTGTTCAAGGAGGCCATGCTCAAGATCGGTCTAGACCTGCCTCAGTCCGGAGTGGTGCATACCATGGAGGATGCCCGCCGGGTTGCCGGGGAGATCGGGAACTTCCCCCTCATCATCCGGCCTGCCTACACTCTCGGGGGAAGTGGCGGAGGGATCGCCTACAACAAGGAGGAATTCGAAACGATCGTGGCCAGGGGGCTTGACCTTTCCCCGGTCACGGAAGTCCTGATCGAGGAAAGTCTCCTCGGGTGGAAGGAATATGAGATGGAGGTCATGCGTGACTGTGCCGACAACTGTGTGGTCATCTGCTCCATCGAGAATCTGGACCCCATGGGGGTGCATACCGGGGACTCTATCACGGTAGCGCCAGCCCAGACCCTGAGCGACAGGGAATACCAGATCATGCGCAATCAATCATTTGCGGTGATCCGGGAGATCGGGGTGGAGACGGGGGGATCGAATATCCAGTTTGCGGTGAACCCAGCGAATGGGCGGGTGGTAGTCATCGAGATGAACCCCCGGGTTTCCCGGTCCTCGGCTCTCGCGTCCAAGGCTACCGGGTTTCCGATTGCCAAGATCGCGGCCAAGCTGGCGGTGGGCTATACCCTGGATGAGCTGCCCAACGATATTACACGGGAAACCCCGGCCAGTTTCGAGCCCACGATCGACTATGTGGTGACCAAGGTCCCCCGTTTTACCTTTGAGAAGTTTCCTGCTGCGGATCCCGTGCTGACCACCCAGATGAAATCGGTGGGAGAGGCGATGAGTATCGGCAGAACGTTCAAGGAAAGCATGCAGAAGGCCCTGCGATCGCTTGAAACGGGCCGGTTTGGATTTGGGAGTGACGGGAAGGACCCGGGAGACCCCTCCCGGGAAGATATCGAGCGGAAACTGCACGTGCCCAACTGTGAACGGATTTACTGGATCCAGACGGCCTTTGAGCATGGCTGGAGCGTGGAGGAGATCTTTGAGGCGACCCAGATCGACCGTTGGTTCCTGGTTCATCTCAAGGAGATTGCGGACGAGGGAGCAGTCCTCGCCGACCTTGACCTGCGGCGAGCGAAGAAGCTTGGGTTTTCTGATCGTCAGATTGCGATTGCGCGTGGGGAAGCGGAAGATTCCGTGAGGGAAAAGCGCAAGGGGGTGGGGATTGTCCCGACCTATCGGCTGGTTGATACCTGTGCGGCCGAGTTTGAGGCATACACTCCCTATTACTATTCCACCTACGGGGATGAAAACGAGGCGCGTGAGTCGGATCGTAAAAAGATCATTATTCTTGGGGGAGGGCCCAACCGGATCGGGCAGGGTATTGAGTTTGACTACTGCTGCGTGCACGCCTCCTTTGCCCTGAAGGAGCTGGGCTACGAGACCGTGATGGTGAACTCCAACCCGGAGACGGTCTCGACGGATTATGATACCAGCGACAAGCTCTTCTTCGAACCCCTCACGCTGGAGGATGTCCTCAACATCTGCGACCAGGAAAAGCCTGATGGAGTAATCGTCCAGTTCGGGGGCCAGACGCCTCTTAATCTTGCCGCGGATCTGGAACGACATGGAGTTCCCATTATCGGAACATCCCCGAAGTCAATCGAGCTGGCTGAGGACCGCAAGCACTTCTCTGCCCTGCTCGAGAAACTGGGATTGCAGCAGGCGGAGGCGGGAACGGCTGTTTCCGAGGACGAGGCGGTCAAGATTGCGGGCAGGATTGGCTACCCGGTGCTTGTGCGCCCATCCTTCGTGCTGGGGGGACGGGCCATGATGATCGTCTATGACGACGACGAACTGCGACGTTATATGCGGGAAGCCGTGGATGCCTCGCCGGAACGGCCGGTCCTGGTGGATCGCTTCCTCGATGGCGCCACAGAGGTGGACGTCGACTGCATCTCCGATGGAGAGAACACAGTGGTGGGTGCGATCATGCAGCACATTGAGCCCGCTGGCGTTCACTCGGGAGATTCGGCGTGCGTAATTCCAGCCTTCAGCCTGGGAGAAGAAATTGAGGAGAAGATTGAGAAGGCCGCCATAGACCTTGCGCGTGAGCTTGCAGTGCAGGGCCTGATGAATATCCAGTTTGCGGTGAAAGATGGGGAGTTATACGTCATTGAGGTTAATCCGAGGGCCTCAAGAACTGTTCCCTTCGTCTCAAAGGCCATCGGGGTCCCCCTGGCCAAGCTGGCGGCAAAGATCATGGTGGGAGAGAAGCTTCCCGACCTTGGCCTCACCCAGCGGATCATTCCCTCTCACTACAATGTCAAGGAAGCGGTATTCCCCTGGCCTCGTTTCCCGGGCATCGACATCGTGCTGGGTCCTGAAATGAAGTCCACCGGCGAGGTGATGGGGATCGATGAGGACCTTGGCATGGCATATGCCAAGAGCCAGATGAGCGGCTTCAACCCCCTGCCCATGGAGGGCAATGTCTTCATCTCGGTCAGCGACCGTGATAAGGAATCAGCCGTTCCCATTGCAGCCAAGTTCGTGGAGGCTGGGTTTACGCTATATGCGACCGGAGGGACTTTCCGGAAGCTTGAGGATGCGGGTGTCCCGGCCAAGCGGCTCTATAAACTTGCTGAGCGGAAGCGCCCCAACGTTCTGGATATGATGAAGAACGGAGAAATCCAGTTTGTGGTCAATACGCCAAGCAGCCACGAATCGAGGGAGGATGAAGTGATCATCCGAAGTACCGCGGTAGCCAACAAGGTCAGCCACTGCACGAACCTTGCGGCTGCCGATGCCAGCGTGAAGGCGATCAGCTCCCTGCAGCAGCAGGAGTTTACGGTCACGCCACTGCAGGAATATTACTAGGGTGCCAGAGGCCGCGCCTTCTCTGCGCTACCTGAAATCCCTGCTTTCCATGAACTCGTACCAGTCCTCCTCGAGGGCCGCATCGTTCTCGTAGCCGTAGGTGTCGAGAAGGACGGACTTTGTGATTTTTTCTCCCTGCCGGGCTCGCTCCATGAGTTTGCGGTACTTGGCAATGTTTTCATCATTGCCGACCAGGAAATAAGTCAGAGCGAAGACGTAGCCGGACTTGTTGGGAGTCAGGTTCAGGGTTTCCGCCGTACACACGGATTCCAGGGACTCCCGAACGTCCTTTTTGCACATTTTCTTCAACGGACTGGGCCAGGACTCATCCGGTTCCAGGGTCGCTCCCCGCTTGAAGTCGGCCTTTTCATTCGCGTAGTAGGTCTTGAAGTCAATATAGTGTACCCGGCAGAGCCGGAAGATGCGGTGTTCAACGTAGTATCCCCATCCAGCGGTCATCCAGAACGGCAGGTTGCCGGTGAGGCCCCGGCCTTCAAGAATGGTTGAGGCGGTGCCGTGGACGAAGGAGGCAGTGAGATCGGTTTCGCCTCCGGCAGATCTCTCGGGGTCGGCCTTGCACAAAACGTAGTAGCGGTTCTGCGGGTCGCCATAATTCCGGGTAATCCTGCAGGCCTGGATCTGGTTGGCATCCCAGCCACTGCGTTTCTGCTGGTGCTCGAGAACAGAGGTGTAATCCAGGCCCGATCCGACGAGGTAGACAGTGAATCGATAAGGGGCTGTATCGGAGCCTGTGGATCCGCCCGGGGTTCTGAATTTGTTCTTTGCGAAATCCTCTTCAAGTCCGGGCATGATCCGGACGCATTCGTCCCAGACCTTCTCTGCATACCTGCGCGCGGGATCATGATTAGTACCGTTGGCCCGCAAGGCAAAGTGATCCGTGAGCCGCTCCCTCCACTCAAGATTCTCGAAGTGCTGGTGCTGTCCCAGCACGGCAGGAGAGGAAAATGCGCTAATGAACAACAGGAGGATTGGCAGTCTCTGCATGGGAAACGATCTTATGCGTTTTGAGCCCTGATAGCAACGGGAGAGGAGGGTGAAATTGGTTGAGCTGTCTGGATTGTCAGGGTTGCCGACCACTGTTCCTCGTGATTTGACTGCGCTTGGAAGGAGCGGGATGGAAGGTGACGCTTGAGGGCTGGGAGTGATTAGCTTTGCTTTTGCGGAGAGTTGAAAAGGGGGAAAGGGGGCGTATGCTCTTCGGGGTAAGGGCCCTGCCCGGACGAGATGAAGGCTGAACAGGAAGAGAAGACCAGGTCTGGCAGTGTTGCTGGTGGGTTTGTCTTTGCGCTTGGCGTGGGTGGGCTCTATCTCGCCTCGCAGTTGTGGATCCTTCCGGCTGCGGGTATTCCGACCTGACTGAGCGGAGAATGCCGCCCGGTCGGGGAGTCAAAGGATAAGATATTACAGGGTAAGGAGCAGAAGCCGGAAGAATGTGTACCCTGACCTGGTGGCGGGAATCGACAGAGTCCTACGAGGTTTTCTTTAATCGCGACGAAAGGAAGACGCGGTTGCAGGCGGCGAGGGTTGAGGTGCTTGCCTGAAGAGGCAGGAGGCCACGCGGGAGCGGGGGTATTTCTACAATATCTTAACAGCACTCCACCGGTGTCTTAAAATGCGAGGTTTGGGAATTGAAGGTTAGAAAATCGCTGCCCAGAGTCGCGAGCGGCCACCAAACCTGGGGCTCTTCGTTCTATGTTTCTCTCGTCACATTCTCCTCGCTCAACTGCGGTCATTCTGGCCGCCTTGCTTTTTGGTGCAGACCTTGCCTTCGCCCAGATCATTGACGTCATCCGGAACGATATCTCCCTGCCTGAGGACGTGGATGCCGGGGATGCCAAGCCCGCTGATATTGATGGGGACGGGGATATAGATTTCGTCATCAAGGACTTCAACGGGATTCCGGGGGCGGCTTACACCCACAGGATCGCGTGGGTTCGGAATGATGGGGACGATAACTGGGCGGTTCTTCCGCTATCAAATTCCGAGTTCGGAGGCTCAGATTTACCCTTCGACGTGGCAGATATGGACAATGATGGGGACCTGGATGTGGTTACCGGGTCTTTTGGCAGCACAAGTAGTCTGGGTACCTTTTCGGGACAGTACGCTGCGCTGCGGGTCTACACCAATAACGGCGAGGGCTCCTTCACACGCACGACGATTCTCGAGACGAACTTTTTCAATCAGTTTTTCACCGGGGCAAAGTATATCGTTGGCGTCACTACGGCAGATCTCGATCGCGATCGTGACCTTGATATCATCTTCCTTCAACGGGGATCCGTGAACAGAGTGGCATGGGTTCCCAACAACGGGAACGGGAGTTTCGGGGGGGTTCAGGTGATCTGGCAGGAGGACGGATTGAATCCCCGGGGAGTAGATACCGGAGATGTGGACCGGGACGGGGATATCGA